>NZ_JBHXTE010000011.1:0-206473 GCF_042677545.1 Streptomyces sp. NPDC127108
GATGTCCCAGGCTCCACCGGACCGGCGCTTGTCGCATTCCCCCGCGCGACCCCCGTGGTCGTCCCCCGGTCGCCCCCGTGCCTCGCTCCCGCCACGGGCGAGGCGGGAGGAGCGGCCAAGGGCGCCGCCCGATTCCGCCGCCCCGTGTCGGCGGTTCCGGTGCCGCGCCCTTCTCCGTGCCTTCACTCTCCCGTCCCCGCAGGTCGGGGCCCATCCGCGCGCGTACTCATCTCCGTGCCTAGGTACGGATACTCAGACGTGGGTGTCCGTGCCCACGCGGGCGTCCGTGGCCGGGCCGGATCGCGCCCCGCTGGTTACGATCACGCCGTGTCCGTACTCCCCCTGGTGTTCACCAGTGGCTGGGCCAGCGGGATCAACGCCTACGCGGTGGTCCTGCTCCTCGGCGTCTTCGGGGCCACGGGCCTGTCCGACGAGGTCCCGGAGTCGCTGCAGAGCCCCGGCGTCCTCATCACCGCGGGCGTGCTCTTCGCCTGCGAGGCCGTCGCCGACAAGATCCCTTACGTGGACTCGGTGTGGGACGCCGTGCACACCGTCATCCGGCCGGCGTCCGGGGCGGTGGTGGGCGCGCTGCTCGCCGGGCAGAGCGGTTCGCTCTCGGACGTGGCGGCGGGCGCGGTCGGCGGGTCGACGGCCCTCGCGAGCCACGCCGTCAAGGCCGGGACGCGGATGGCGGTCAACACCTCCCCCGAGCCGTTCAGCAACCTCGTCCTGAGCACCGCCGAGGACCTCGGGGTCGGCGGGCTCGTCAGCTTCGCGATGTTCCACCCCGAGGCCGCGGCCATCATCGCGGCCGTGCTGCTCGTCGCGGGGCTCGTGCTGCTGCTGTTCCTCGCGCACCGGATCCGGCGTTTCCTGCGGCGCAGGGCGCAGCGGCGGGAGGAGCGGAGGATGGCGGCGGGGCGGCCGCCGGACCGATCGGGGCGCCCACCGGGCTGAGCCGGGCACCCGGCGGTGCTGTCAGTGGGGGCCGATAAAGTCCCTGGCATGGCACGGATTGTGGTGATCGGCGCCGGGATGGGCGCCATGACGGCCGCCGCCCGGCTCGCCGTGGCGGGCCACCGGGTGGTGGTGCACGAGCGCGCGGGGACGTACGGCGGCGCGCTCGGCCGCGTGGAGCGCGACGGCTTCGGGTTCGACACGGGCCCGGCCCTGCTGCACCTGCCCGCGGTCTACCGCGACCTGTTCGTGAAGACCGGCAAGGAGCCCCTGGAGGACTGCGTCGAGCTGACCCAGGTCGAGCCCGCCGTCCGCCACGTCTTCGCCGACGGCACCACCGCCGACCTGCCGAACGTCTCCCGCGCGGGCGTCGGCGAGGCCCTGGACGACGCGTTCGGCGCGGGCGCGGGCTCCAGCTGGGCGGCGTTCATGAACCGCGCCCGGGAGGCCTGGGACCGCGCCCGCCGCCCCCTCCTGGAAGAGCCCCTGTGGCCGAACTGGCAGGTGCTCGCCGACCGCGAGCCCTACCCCTCGGTCGCCCAAAAGCGCCTGCTGCGCCGCGAGCGGCGCGCGGCCACACTCTCCCAGGTCGCCGAGTTCGAGCTGGGCGGCGAGCCCCGCCTGACCGCGCTCCTGGAGCACTTCGCGCTGGTACGCGGCCTGGATCCGCGCACGGCCCCGGCGAGCGCGGCCGTCCTGCCGTATCTGGAGCAGACCTTCGGCACCTGGTCCGCGCGCGGCGGCATGCGGGCCCTCGCGACCGCCGTGTACGAGCGGTGCCGCGCGCGCAGGGTCGAGTTCGCGTTCGGGTCGGACGTCGTGCGGATCGTGGAGAAGGACGGGCGCGCGACGGGCGTCGAGCTGGCGGACGGAACCGTCGTGGACGCGGACTTCGTGGTGGCCGGGGTGGCGCCCCGCGCGCTGGACGCGATGCTGTCGGGCACGGCCGCCCGCGCCTCCCGGGACGTGCCCCCGCAGTCCGGACTCCCCAGCCGCCTCACGGTCCTGCTCGCCCTGCGCGGCGCCCGCCCCGAGGGCACCCCGCACCGGACGGTGCTGCACACCACGGACCGCGCGGACGAACTGGACCGCGTCTTCGGCCCCCCCGCCGCTCCCGGGAACACCGACGCCTCCCGCCCCGCCACCGGCCTCCCCGCGGCCCCGACCCTCACGGTCCTGCGCCCGGACGACCCGACGGCCACGCCGGACGCGGAGCACGAAGCCGTGACGCTGACGGCCGTGGTCCCGGCGGGCGCCGAGGTCACCGACGCGGACGTGCGGCGGCTGATCGCCCGCGCGGCCGCGGTGGTCCCCGGTCTGGACGACCGCCTCCTGTGGCAGGAGGTCCGCACGCCCGCGCAGGTGGCCGAGGCGACGGGCGCCGACGGCGGCGCGGTCCCTGCCCCGGCCCTCGCCGCCGCGGCCGGACGGCATCTGCACCCGGCCAACGGCACGGCGGTGGCGGGGCTCTACGCGGTCGGCGGCTGGTCGCACCCCGGCGGCGGGCTGCCGCACGCGGGCATGTCGGGCACGCTGACCGCCGGACTCATCGTGGAGGGACCGGAGTTCCGCGGCTCACAATGAGCGAACGCCCGCCCCCGGGAGGGGGCGGGCGGACCCGGACTCAGTACCGGTACTGCTGCTCCCCGTTGACCCCGGGCTCGTAGCCGAACTGGCCCCCGGTCTCCGGCGGCAGTGGCTCGCCCTGGAACGGCGGATAGCCGGGCTGCTCGGGCGTGAGTTCCGCGCCGTAGGGCGGCGCGGGCTCGCTCGTGCGCTGGTGCGGGACCCAGACGCCGCCGGGCGGGGTGTCCTGGTAGCCGCCGCCGTAGGTGTCGCCCCCGTAGGGCGCGTACGGCTGCGGGTCCGCGTAGGTGTCGTAGCCCGGCTGCGCGCCGTAGGTCTGCGGGCCGATGTAGGGGTCGGAGTAGGCGGCGTAGTGCTGCTCGCCGGTCTCTCCGTAGGCGAAGTGCAGGGGGTCCTGCTGCTCGTGCTGGGCCTCGGCGCCCTGCGGGTCGTACGGCGGGTAGGCGTCGAAGGCGTAGCCGTCACCCGCGTTGGCCTGGGCGTACGCCGCGTCGCTGTAGACGCCGTACTGCCCGGTGTCGTCAGGCATGGGCTCGGGCTCGTACACACCGGGTCCGGAGGGCTGCTGCTCCAGGACGTCGGCGGCGGGCGGGCCGGACTCGGCGGCGGCAGCAGCGTCGTACTCGAGGTCGGAGACCTGGAGCGTCGGCTCCGCGGGGGCGCCCCGGGGCACCGTCTTGCGGCGCCTGCTCGCGCCCGGCTGGCCGCCGAGCGCCCAGCCGGTCGAGAAGCCGCGGCGGAACGACAGCGTCACATACGTCTGCCCGGTGGCGAACGCGATCGCGCCGATGGCGATGACCACCACCGACGGCATCAGGACGCCGAGGACGACGCCGAGGAAGCCGACGAACGCGAGCAGGCGCCAGCGCAGCCGCGCCTTGTACTGCAGCAGCACCTCGCCGAGCAGCCACAGCGCGACTCCGCCGAACGCGATGTAGAGGACCGTCCAGCCCATGTACGCCCCTCTCCCCTGGCGGCCGTGGCCCCAGGGGTACGACCGGTCAGGCCTGCTGGTGGTGCAGGCCCAGGTTTTCGTAGATCTCCAGCGTCGCCGTGGAGTTGTTCAAGGTGATGAAGTGCAGCCCCGGCACTCCCTCGGCCAGCAGCCGCGCGCAGAACTCCGTCGCGAACTCGATGCCAATGGAGCGTACAGCCGCGGGATCGTCTTGCGACCTGAGGATCCGCTCTTTCAGCTCCGGCGGGAAATCCGCATTGCTGAGCTGCGGCAATCGTTCCAGTTGGCGCACGTTCGTCACCGGCATGATCTCCGGAATGATCGGCGTCCCGCAGCCGGCCGCCTCGACGCGGTCGCGCAGGCGCAGGTATTCCTCCGGGTGGAAGAACATCTGGGTGATCGCGTAGTCGGCGCCCGCGCGGCACTTGTCGACGAAGTGCGCGACGTCCGTCTCCCAGGTGTCCGAGCGGGGGTGCATCGCGGGGAAGGCGGCGACGCCCACGCAGAAGTCGCCGGACTCCTTGATGAGGCGCACCAGCTCGGCGGCGTAGGTCAGCCCCTCGGGGTGCTTGACCCACTCGCCCATCGGGTCGCCGGGCGGGTCGCCGCGCAGCGCGAGCATGTTGCGGATCCCGGCGTCCGCGTACTGCCCGATGATGTTGCGCAGTTCGGCGACGGAGTGGTCGACGGCGGTGAGGTGGGCGACGGGCGTGAGCGTCGAGTCGGCGACGATCTGCTGGGTCTCGCGCACCGTGCCCGCGCGCGTGGAGCCGCCGGCGCCGTACGTCACGGAGACGAAGCTGGGCGCGACGGCCTCGACCCGGCGCAGCGAGTTCCAGAGGATCCGCTCGCCCTTGGGGGTCTTCGGCGCCGAGAACTCGAACGAGTACGTGGTCTTGCCGGTCGCGAGCATGTCGCGCACGGTGCGTGCGCGGTCAGTCCTGGTGGAAGCAGTACCTAGGGCCATACCGGCAGGTTAGCCAGGCTGGGGCGGTCACCCAACCGCACGTTGGTCATTTGTCCCGTTAGTCGG
Organism: Streptomyces sp. NPDC127108; assembly: GCF_042677545.1. Classification (NCBI taxonomy): domain Bacteria; kingdom Bacillati; phylum Actinomycetota; class Actinomycetes; order Kitasatosporales; family Streptomycetaceae; genus Streptomyces; species Streptomyces sp. NPDC127108. Next base: position 4,533 of record NZ_JBHXTE010000011.1, read on the forward strand.
TTTGTTGTCCACGCATCGGACACCATGGGGGGGTTGCTCAAACAGGCGTACGCATACGAGGCGAGGCGCACAGGAGTGCGGTCCCGGTCGCCGTCAGACCGCACGCAGGCGCTTCGCGAAGTCCGCGGCGGCGGCGCCGGGGTCGTCCGCCTCCGTGATGGCGCGGACCACCACCACCCGGCGCGCGCCCGCCTCGACGACCTCGTCCAGATTGCCCGCGTCGATGCCGCCGATGGCGAACCAGGGGCGGTCGGTGCCGAGCGCGGCCGTGTACCGGACCAGGTCGAGGCCCGGCGCGTGGCGGCCCGGCTTCGTGGGCGTGGGCCAGCACGGGCCCGTGCAGAAGTAGTCCACGCCCTCCTGGACGGCGGCCGCCGCGGCCTCGTGCTCGGCGTGCGTGGAGCGGCCGATCAGGACGTCGTCGCCGGTCGCGCCGAGGATGGCGCGGGCCGCGGGCACGGGCAGGTCGCCCTGGCCCAGGTGCAGCACGTCGGCGCCGGCGGCGTGGGCGACGTCCGCGCGGTCGTTCACCGCGAGGAGCTTGCCGTGGCGGCGGCAGGCGTCCGCGAAGACCTGGAGGTGCTCCAGCTCCTCGGCGGCCTCCATGCCCTTGTCGCGCAGCTGCACGATGTCGACGCCGCCCGCGAGGACGGCGTCCAGGAACTCGGGGAGGTCCCCCTGGCGCTTGCGCGCGTCGACGCACAGGTAGAGCAGGGCGTCGGCGAGCCGGGCGCGCGCGGAGGCGCCCGCCGTGTCGGTGGCCATGAGGAGGTCCCCCCGTGTCGGTGGCGTACGGGCCGCGGCCACGGCCCGTACGCCGGACGGTTGTTTCAGGTCAGACGGCGAGCGCCTGCGCGCGGCGCTTCACCTCCGTCCCGCGATTCTCGCTCAGGGCCTGCGCGGGGGTGCCGGGCAGGGTCGGGTCGGGGGTGAAGAGCCACTCCAGTGCCTCTTCGTCGGTGAAGCCGTCGTCCCGCAGGAGCGTCAGGGTGCCTACGAGGCCCTTGACCACCTTGTCGCCGTCGATGAAGGCGGCGGGCACCTGCAGCGCGCGGTTCTCACCGCGGCGCACGGCGATCAGCTGGCCCTCCTTGACCAGCTGGCGCACGCGCGTCACCTCCACGTCGAGCATCTCTGCGATGTCGGGGAGGTGCAGCCAGGCGGGGACGAGAGCATCGGTCTTTGCGTCAATCTCGGTCACGGATCAAGCGTGCCATTTCTGGCCGGGGGCCGGTAGCGGGGGTGGGGTGCCCTTGCACCCCACAGTGCCCCATGGGGGTATTGAGGCCCGAGTGGCCCTCGAGGTGACCCGGAACCGGGGGCTGTGCCCACCCGTTCCGCCCTCTGGGCGGCCCGGCTGCCGACAGGGTGATGGCCCCCGGACGGGGGGATCCACCACCGAGCGGCGGGCCAGGGCAGGACCGTCAGCCGTTCGACGGCTGAACGAGGCGGTGGTGGGAGAGAGTCCGGTCAGGGGGCGGCGGCGCGCTTCAGGGGGGTCGCCGGGTCCGCCGCCAGGGTCGGGTCCAGGCGGGCGCCGGACTCGATCAGTTTTCGGCCCTGGGCCAGGTCGCGGGGGCGGCCCACCGCCAGGAGGGCGGCGAGGGCGCCGTCCCGGAGCCAGCAGACCGACCAGGCGGAGGTCGTGGGGTCGCCGCGCCAGATCAGCTCGTCGCCGGGGGCGTGCTGCCCCGCGTACTGGACGAAGCGGCCGAACTGCTCGGACCAGAAGTACGGGACGGGGTCGTACGCCGTCGGGCTCTCGCCCACGATGGCGGCGGCGACCGTGCGCGGGCCCTGGACGGCGTTGTCCCAGTGGTGCACGAGCAGCCGCTCGCCGTACCGCCGCGAGGGGAAGGACGCGCAGTCGCCGACCGCGTACACGTCGGGCGCGGACGTGCGCAGGTGGTCGTCGGCCAGCACCTCGTGGTGGGCGCCGAGCGCGATGCCGGAGCCCGCGAGCCACGCCGTCGCGGGCCGCGCGCCGATGCCCACGACGACGGCGCCCGCGGGCAGCCGCGTGCCGTCGTCGAGGAACACCGCGCCGGGCTCGACGCGCTCCACGCGCGCGTTGGTGCGCAGTTCGGCCCCGGCGTCGGCGTACCAGGCCGCCATCGGCGCCGCGACCTCGGCGGGCAGCGCGCCCGCGAGCGGCCGGTCGGCGGCCTCCACCACCGTCACCGAGCAGCCCGCCTCCCGCGCCGCCGTGGCGAACTCGGCGCCGATCCAGCCCGCGCCGACGACCACGACGTCGTGCTGCTCGGCGAGGACCGGCCGCAGCCGCTCGGCGTCGTCGAGGGTGCGCAGCAGATGCACACCGGGGACGCCCTCGGAGCCGGGCAGGCGGATCGGTTCGGCTCCGGTCGCGAGGACCAGGCTGTCGTACGCGACCGGGCCCGCCTCGGTGTCCAGTTCGTGGTCGGCGGGGCGGACGCCGGTGACGTCGACGCCGAGCCGCAGGTCGACGCCGAGGGCCTCGAAGTCGATGTCGAAGGCCGAGCCCTCCGCCTTGCCGAGCAGCACCGCCTTCGACAGCGGCGGCCGGTCGTACGGCTGATGGGGCTCCGCGCCGATCAGCGTGACCGTGCCCGCGAACCCCTGCTCGCGCAGCGCCACGGCGGACTGCACCCCGGCCATCCCGGCGCCGACGATCACCACGCGCCGCCCCGACTCCACCCTCTTCTGGTCCTCGCTCACCCGATCAACTGTAGGGCGGCGCCCCCGCCCACGGACACGACGGGCTTAACCGCCCCCGGGACGACGGGCTACGCTGGCCGTGCAGAGCACTCGCGGGAGCCCGGACGCACCGGGCTGAGAGGGAGGCTGGGACGGCCTCCGACCGTACGAACCTGATCCGGGTCATGCCGGCGAAGGGAGGGGCTGGACGCCCATGCGTTCCCGTACGAATCCAGATCCACGACCGGGCACGAGTCCGGACGCGAGCACACGCACCAGTACGCGGCCGAGCACGAGTCCGGACGCGAGCACACGCACCAGTACACGGTCGAGCACGAGGCCGCCCACGAGCGCGGCCACGAACACCGACGTCCTGGTCATCGGCGGCGGTGTCATCGGGCTCGTCACCGCCTGGCGGGCCGCGCAGCGCGGTCTCGCCGTCACCGTCGTCGACCCCGAGCCGGGCGGCGGCGCGGCGCAGGTCGCGGCGGGCATGCTGGCCGCCGTCACCGAACTCCACCACGGCGAGCAGACCCTGCTCGGCCTCAACCTCGCCTCCGCGCGCCGCTATCCGGACTTCGTGGCCGAGCTGACGGAGGCGACCGGACACGACGTCGGCTATCGCGCGTGCGGCACGCTCGCCGTCGCCCTCGACTCCGACGACCGCGCCCACCTGCGCGAACTGCACGCCCTCCAGCAGCGTTCGGGGCTCACACCGGAGTGGCTGAACGGCCGCGAGTGCCGGCGCCTGGAGCCGATGCTCGCTCCGGGGGTACGGGGCGGGCTGCGCGTCGACGACGACCACCAGGTCGACCCGCGCAGGCTCGCGGCCGCCCTCGTCGTGGCCTGCGAGGAGGCCGGGGTGACGTTCACGCGCGCGTGGGCGCGGGAGCTCTCGGTCGTACGGGAGCGGGCCACCGGCGCCGTCCTCGCCGACGGGACCGCGCTGGCCGCCGGGCAGACGGTGCTCGCCGGGGGCAGCCTCAGCGGGCGGCTCGCGGGGGTGCCTCGCGACGTACTGCCACCGGTGCGGCCCGTGAAGGGGCAGGTGCTGCGGCTTACGGTGCCGGGGCGGTACGCGCCGTTCCTCCACCGCACCGTGCGGGCCGTCGTGCGCGGCAGCCACGTCTACCTGGTGCCGCGCGTCAGCGGTGAGCTGGTCGTCGGCGCGACCAGCGAGGAGCTGGGCTGGGACACCACGGTCACGGCGGGCGGCGTGTACGAACTGCTGCGCGACGCCCACGAACTCGTACCCGGCATCACGGAGCTGCCGCTCACGGAGACCCGCGCCGGACTGCGGCCCGCCTCCCCCGACAACGCGCCCCTCCTCGGCCCCACCGCGCTCCCCGGCCTGCACCTGGCCACCGGCCACTACCGCAACGGCGTCCTCCTGACGCCCGTCACCGGGGACGTCATGGCGCACGCGCTGGCCACGGGCGAACTGCCGGAGGTGGCAAGGGCGTTCACGCCGGACCGCTTCACGACGAGCCCACACCCACCCTTCGCACCCACCCCGCCCCCCACACCCCCTGCATCCCCCAAGGACCTCACGGAGCTGTCCGCATGACCACGCCGTTCGCCGTATTCGCCGTCTCCGTCAACGGAGAAGTACGAGACGTGGCCGCCGGGACCACGCTCGACACCGTCGTCTCCCAACTGTCCACCGCGCACTCCGGTGTCGCCGCCGCGCTCAACGAGACCGTCGTCCCGCGCGCGCAGTGGGCCGCCACCGCGCTCAGCGACGGCGACCGCGTCGAAGTCCTCACCGCCGTCCAGGGAGGCTGACGCACATGGCGGACGATCCCTTCGTCGTCGGCGGCCTCACCCTGTCGTCGCGACTGATCATGGGTACGGGCGGTGCGCCCAGCCTCGACGTCCTGGAGCGGTCCCTCGTCGCCTCCGGGACGGAGCTGACGACCGTCGCGATGCGGCGGCTCGACCCCGGCGTCCAGGGCTCCGTGCTGTCCGTCCTGGACCGGCTCGGCATCCGGGTGCTTCCGAACACGGCGGGCTGCTTCACCGCGGGCGAGGCCGTGCTCACCGCACGGCTCGCGCGGGAGGCCCTCGGCACCGACCTGGTGAAGCTGGAGGTCATCGCGGACGAGCGCACGCTGCTGCCGGACCCGGTGGAACTCCTCGACGCGGCCGAGGTCCTCGTCGACGACGGCTTCACGGTCCTGCCGTACACCAACGACGACCCCGTGCTCGCCCGGAAGCTGGAGGACGTGGGCTGCGCCGCCGTCATGCCCCTCGGCTCCCCCATCGGCTCCGGGCTCGGCATCCGCAACCCGCACAACTTCCAGCTCATCGTGGAGCAGGTGAGTGTCCCGGTGATCCTGGACGCCGGGGCCGGTACGGCGTCGGACGCGGCCCTCGCCATGGAGCTCGGCTGCGCCGGGGTGATGCTCGCGTCGGCCGTGACGCGGGCGCGGGAGCCCGTCCTCATGGCCGAGGCGATGCGCCACGGGGTCCTGGCGGGGCGCCTGGCCCACCTGGGCGGCCGCATCCCCCGACGCCACTTCGCCGAGGCCTCGTCCCCCACGGACGGCCGCGCGACCCTCGACCCGGAACGCCCGGCCTTCTGACCCCTCCCCCGGCAACCGCACCCGCCGCTCCGCGCCGGCCTCTCCCACCCGCCCACCCGTGACTGTTGTCCCCGGGTGCACGCGGGGCTGCCCGGTGCGGGGGCTGGGGTAGAGGCAGGGCCGAGGGCAACGGGAGGGGGCGGGGCCTGGGGCGGCCTAGGGGAAGCCGCACGTCGGGGGCAAGGGCAGCCGCCCGGCAGGGGAGGGCCTCGCCCCGGGGACAACAGTCACGGGTGGGCGGGTGGGAAGGCCGCGCGCAGCGCGGCCGTGCGGTTGCCGCGCCCTGCCCCGGGGGCAGCCCCACACCCGGAGCGCCCCCGCCGGGGCCCACAGCAACGGTTGGGCGGGCGGAAGCCCCCCGCGCACCGCGGCGCGGGGGTTGTCGGGATGGAGGAGAGGTCACCCCCGGGCACGGGGTGGTTCGGCGTCGGTCACAGGTGCGCTGCAGTCTCGCTGGTCCGGCGCCCGCGGGGGCGAGGCCCGAGGCGCCGCCTCGTAGACTCCCCCCGTGGACACGACCCTCAAGGACCCCCTCGTCGGGCAGGTGCTCGACGGCCGTTATCGCGTCGACGGACGGATCGCGGTCGGCGGGATGGCCACGGTCTACCGGGCCGTGGACACCCGCCTCGACCGCGTGCTCGCCCTGAAGGTGATGCACCCGACGCTGGCGGCCGACGCCTCGTTCGTCGACCGCTTCATCCGCGAGGCCAAGTCGGTGGCCCGCCTCGCGCACCCGAACGTGGTCGGGGTCTTCGACCAGGGCACCGACGGCGCGTACGTGTACCTGGCGATGGAGTACATCGCCGGCTGCACGCTCCGCGACGTACTGCGCGAGCGCGGCGCCCTGCGCCCCCGCGCCGCCCTGGACATCCTGGAGCCCGTGCTCGCCGCCCTCGGCGCCGCGCACCGCGCCGGTTTCGTGCACCGCGACATGAAGCCGGAGAACGTCCTCATAGGGGACGACGGCCGGGTGAAGGTCGCCGACTTCGGGCTCGTACGGGCCGTGGACTCCGTCACGAACACCACCGGCACGGTCCTCGGCACGGTCTCCTACCTCGCCCCGGAGCAGATCGAGCACGGCACGGCGGACACCCGCGTGGACGTGTACGCCTCCGGGGTCGTCCTGTACGAGATGCTGACCGGCGCCAAGCCGCACGGCGGCGACTCCCCCGCCCAGGTGCTCTTCCAGCACCTCAACGAGGACGTGCCGCCGCCCTCCGCCGCCGTTCCCGGCCTCGCCTTCGAGCTCGACGAACTGGTCGCGTCGGCGACCGCGCGCAACCCCGACCTGCGCCCCCACGACGCGGTGGCCCTCCTCGGGCAGCTGCGCGAGGCACGCTTCGCCCTCACCGAGGCGCAGTTGGACGCGATACCCCCGCAGGCCCGGGGCTCCGAGGGCCAGAACGGGCACGACGGTTCCGAGGACCGTACGAGCGTCATCCCGCGCGCGGCACGTTCCGTACAGCTGCCCCTGCCCACCACGGACGAGCCGGAGCGCCCCGCGGCGCCCCGCGACCCCCGCGCCTCCCTGCGGGAGGGACCCGACCCCCGGCAGGACGGGCTCAGCCACACCAGCGTGCTGCGCACCCCGCCGCCCGGACCGCCCCCGTCGGCGGCCCCCGCCTCCCCCGCGGCACGGTTCCGGCAGCGCCTGCGTACACGCCGCGGGATAACCGTCGTGGTAGCCGCCGTCCTGCTGGTCCTCGGGCTCGGCGCGGGCGTCTGGTACATCAACTCGGGCCAGTTCACGGAGGTCCCGGCGCTCCTGGCGAAGACGGAGGCCGACGCGCGCAAGCGCCTCGACAGCGCCGGTCTGGACGTGCGCAAGGTCAAGCGCGCCTATAGCGACACCGACAAGCGCGGCACGGTCATGGCGACCGACCCCGGTGTCGGCGAGCGCATCCGCCACAACGGCAAGGTGACGCTGACGGTGTCCCTCGGCCCGGAGACCGTCAAGGTGCCCGACCTCGAAGGCACCCCCCTGGACAAGGCGAAGGACAAGCTCGACGACGCGGGCCTCGGGGCCGGCATGGTCACCAAGGCCTTCAGCGAGGACGTCGAGAAGGGCTCCGTGATCAGCACGGACCCGGGTGCGGGCAAGGTCCGCAAGGCGGGCTCGGCCGTCGCCCTCGTCGTCAGCAAGGGCCGCGCGGTCGAGCTGCCCGACGTCACCGGCGATTCGGAGAGCGACGCCCGCGCGGAGCTGGAGGACGCGGGCCTGAAGGTGCGGATCGCCCCGGAGCGGGTCACCTCCGACGAGGACAAGGGCACGGTCGTCAAGCAGTCCCCGAGCGGGGAGAGGACGATCGCCGAGGGCGACACCGTCGAGCTGACGATCTCCAAGGGCCCGCCGCTGGTCGAGGTCCCGGACGTCGAGGGCATGAGCGTCGACGAGGCCAAGGACGAGCTGGAAGCGGCCGGCTTCGAGGTCGACGAGGACCGCGGCCTGCTCGACATCTTCGCGGACAAGGTGAAGGACCAGTCGGTGGACGGTGGTGACAAGGCCCCCAAGGGGTCGACGATCACCATCAAGATCGGCTGAGCCGGGAGCAGGGGACCGAGGACGACGGTCGGGTTCCCCGGGCACGCACCACGATCGGGTTCCGCCGGGCACGCACACGCCCGGCGGAACCCGATCGTCGTCCACCATGGACCGGCCCCGCGCCCGGCCCCGCCCCCACCCCGTGCCACCCTGGACCGGGTGAGCACCGAGAAGTCCCCCGACTCCCCCAGCACCCCCCTGACCACCCGGAGCGCCCCGACGGCCCAGGCCGTCCCGGCCGCGCAGGCCCGCCGCAACCCCGTCGGCAGCCACGTCCCCGTCGCGGGCGGCCTCGCCTCCGTGGGCCTCGCCTACGCGCGCGACCTCGCCGCCGAGACCGTGCAGGTCTTCGTGGCCAACCCGCGCGGCTGGGCGACCCCGCCGGGGAACCCGAAGCAGGACGAGGAGTTCCGGGCCGTCTGCGCGGCCGAGGGCATCCCCGCCTACGTACACGCGCCCTATCTGATCAACTTCGGCTCGCACACCGAGGCGACGGTGGAGAAGTCCGTGGAGTCGATGCGGCACTCCCTGCGCCGCGGCCGTGAGATCGGCGCGCTCGGGGTGGTCGTGCACACCGGTTCGGCGACGGGCGGCCGGGAGCGGAAGGTGGCGCTGCGCCAGGTGCGGGAGCGGGTGCTGCCGCTCCTCGACGAGCTGACCCACGACGACGACCCGTTCCTGCTCCTTGAGTCGACCGCGGGGCAGGGCGCCTCCCTGTGCTCGCGCACCTGGGACTTCGGGCCGTACTTCGAGGCCCTGGACGCCCACCCGAAGCTCGGCGTCTGCCTGGACACCTGCCACATCTTCGCGGCCGGGCACGACCTGGCCGGGCCCGGCGGCATGAAGCAGACCCTCGACCTGCTCGTGGACACGGTCGGCCCGGGCCGTCTGAAGCTGGTGCACGCCAACGACTCCAAGGACGTCGTCGCCGCCCACAAGGACCGCCACGAGAACATCGGCTCCGGCCACATCGGCGCCGACCCGTTCCGCGAGCTGATGACCCACCCGGCGACCGAGGGCGTGCCCCTGATCATCGAGACGCCGGGCGGCAAGGAAGGGCACGCGGCCGACGTGGCCCGCCTGAAGGAACTGCGGGACGCCTGATCCTTCCCGCCAGCACCACCACTGCCCCCCGCCGGACACCGGCCCGGAGCCGCTACAGCTCCGGGCCGTCGCCCGGTTCCTCCTGGTAGGAGTACCGCTGCTCCCGCCAGGGGTCGCCGATGTTGTGGTAGCCCCGCTCCTCCCAGAAGCCGCGGCGGTCGGCCGTCATGTACTCGACGCCGCGGACCCACTTCGGGCCCTTCCAGGCGTACAGCTGGGGCACCACGAGCCGCAGCGGGAAACCGTGCTCCGCGGTGAGGAGTTCACCGCCCTTGTGGGTGGCGAAAATCGTGCGTTCGGAGGCGAAGTCGGCCATGCGCAGATTGGAGCTGAAGCCGTACTCGGCCCAGACCATGACGTGGGTGGCGTTGGGCGCGGGCGGCGCGAGCGCGAGCAGGTCCCGGGCGAGCACCCCACCCCATTCGGCGCCGAGCATGCTGAACTTCGTGACGCAGTGCAGATCCCCGACCACCGTGGCGTACGGCAGGGCCGAGAACTCCTCGTGGGTCCAGCAGTGCTTGTCACCGTCGGCGGTGGCACCGAAGACCCTGAACTCCCAGCGCTCGGGGCGGAACTTGGGCACGGGGCCGTAGTGCGTGACCGGCCAGCCGCGCTGCAGTCGCTGCCCCGGCGGAAGCTCCGGTTCCGCCACGTCTCGAGATGTGCGACCCACCGGCTGACCCATGGCTCCATCCTGACAGACGGCGAGCGGTGGACGTGACCAGGTATACGTGGATTCGGGCAACTCCTACTAAGCATGCACTTACTGGACGCCCCCGGATACCGGTGCAAGGATGCGCGAACCTGCCCAGTCACCCGCTTGGAAGGAGCCTCTGCGATGCAGGGCGACCCCGAGGTCATCGAATTTCTCAACGAGCAGCTGACCGCCGAGCTGACCGCGATCAATCAGTACTTCCTGCACGCGAAGATGCAGGACAACTTCGGCTGGACCAAGCTCGCCAAGTACACCCGGTCCGAGTCGATCGACGAGATGAAGCACGCGGAGGTGCTGACCGACCGGATCCTCTTCCTCGACGGTCTGCCCAACTACCAGCGGCTGTTCCATGTGCGTGTGGGCCAGACCGTCACCGAGATGTTCAAGGCCGACCGCCAGGTCGAGGTGGAGGCGATCGACCGCCTCAAGCGCGGCATCGAGGTGATGCGCGCCAAGGGCGACATCACGTCCGCGAACATCTTCGAGTCGATCCTCGAGGACGAGGAACACCACATCGACTATCTCGACACCCAGCTCGAACTGGTCGAGAAGCTCGGCGAGCCGCTGTACATCGCGCAGCTCATCGAGCAGCCGGAGGGCTAGGCCGCCTCCGGGAGCTCCCGACCGGGCACCGGCACCCCCGGGATCCCGGGAATCTTCGGCAGCTCCGCCTCGGGGACCAGCGCCACCGCGGGCTCGCCCTGGTCCACCAGCTCCCGCCGCGGGCACGCGCCCCGGCCGAGCAGAGCCTGGATGCGGCGTACGCACGAACCACAGTCCGTGCCCGCCTTGCAGGCCGACGCGATCTGCCGGGGGGTGCAGGCGCCGCCCTCCGCGTGCTTCTTCACCTGCTCTTCGGTCACCCCGAAGCAGTTGCAGACGTACACGCGGTTCACCTCCCGTGCGGGATCCATAGGCCGTGCCATCCCGATTGATCGGTGAGGCTAACCTAACCTTACCCGCGCCTTCGGCTGCGCAAAAGCCCGGGATACGCACGTGGGGCGCGGATCACATGGATCCGCGCCCCACACCCATGACACCGGGAACACCCGGGTCACCAGGGATTACTGGTCGTTCGTCGACGACTACTGGTCCCGGTACATCTCCGCCACCAGGAACGCCAGGTCCAGGGACTGGCTGCGGTTGAGCCGGGGGTCGCACGCCGTCTCGTAGCGCTGGTGGAGGTCGTCGACGAAGATCTCGTCGCCGCCGCCCACGCACTCCGTGACGTCGTCGCCGGTGAGCTCCACGTGGATGCCGCCCGGGTGCGTGCCGAGCGCCTTGTGGACCTCGAAGAAGCCCTTGACCTCGTCGAGCACGTCGTCGAAGCGGCGGGTCTTGTGGCCGGAGGCCGCCTCGTAGGTGTTGCCGTGCATCGGGTCGGTGATCCAGGCCACGGTGGCGCCGGAGGCGGTGACCTTCTCGACCAGCTCGGGGAGCTTGTCGCGGACCTTGTCCGCGCCCATGCGGGCGATGAACGTCAGCCGGCCGGGCTCACGGTCCGGGTCGAGGCGGTCGATGTACCGCAGCGCCTCCTCGGCCGTCGTCGTCGGGCCGAGCTTGATGCCGATCGGGTTGCGGATCTGCGAGGCGAACTCGATGTGCGCGCCGTCCAGTTGACGGGTGCGCTCGCCGATCCAGACCATGTGGCCTGAGACGTCGTACAGGTTGCCCGTGCGCGAGTCCACGCGGGTCAGCGCCGACTCGTAGTCGAGGAGCAGCGCCTCGTGCGAGGCGTAGAACTCGACGGTCTTGAACTCCTCGGGGTCCGTGCCGCAGGCCCGCATGAAGTTGAGCGCGTTGTCGATCTCGCGCGCGAGCTGCTCGTAGCGCTGTCCGGACGGGGACGACTTCACGAAGTCCTGGTTCCAGGCGTGCACCTGGCGCAGGTCGGCGTAGCCGCCGGTGGTGAAGGCGCGCACCAGGTTGAGCGTGGACGCGGAGGCGTTGTACATCCGCTTCAGGCGCTCGGGGTCCGGGACGCGGGCCTTCTCGGTGAAGTCGAAGCCGTTGACGGAGTCGCCGCGGTAGGTCGGCAGGGTGACGCCGTCGCGGGTCTCGGTCGGCTTGGAGCGCGGCTTCGAGTACTGCCCGGCGATCCGGCCGATCTTCACGACCGGCACGGAGGCGGCGTACGTGAGGACGGCGCCCATCTGGAGGAGGGTTTTGAGTTTGTTCCGGATGTGATCAGCCGACACCGCGTCGAAGGCCTCGGCGCAGTCGCCGCCCTGGAGCAGGAACGCCTCTCCCTTGGCGACGGACGCGAGCCGGGCGCGCAGCTGGTCGCACTCACCCGCGAAGACGAGCGGCGGATACGACTCGAGGTCCGCGATCACATCGCGCAGAGCCTCGGCATCGGGGTACTCGGGCTGCTGCGCCGCGGGCAGGTCTCGCCAGGTGTTGCCAGCGCTCGCGCTGGTCTTAGCGTTCACGGTCACGCGTCAACCCTACGGGGTCCGCACCCTCGTCCATCCCCACGCTCACAAAGTGAGACGGGCACTACACCGCCCGCACCGTCTCCCGCTCCCCCGCGCTCGGCGCCGCCAGGGCGAACGCGCGATGGGTGCGGCGCAGCATCAGCTTGGCCATGAAGGGGTGCCCGAGCCGGACGAAGCCCCAGTAGAGGCGGCCGCGCCGGGTGTCGGGGCGGGCGTAGGTGCTGAGGGTGATGTGCTCGTCGTCGACCAGGATCGAGGCGCGTGCGGTCAGGCCCGCGATGTCGACCCGGAGCAGCAGTTCCCCGTCGGCGCACGCGAGCTCGGGGAAGTCCTCGCGCAGCATGGGCGACCAGGCGCGCGGGTCGCGGGGCAGCCCCGGGAGCATCCGCATGCGGTACGCGTCCTGGTAGGCGGGCCGGTCGAGGGCGCCGCGCAGCAGTCGGGCGCCCTCGGGGACGGCGACCGTCTCGGGCCGGTCCCAGTCGAGGGCGTTCAGCAGCCGCACCCACCGTGACCAGCGCGTGGGGTGCGCGCAGTGGCCCACGGCCGCCCGCTCGGCGTTGTCGAGGACCTCCTCGATGATCGTGTCGTGCAGGGGCCGGACGACCGTCGGCCACAGGAGGCGGTCCAGGCCCCGGGGCTCCGTCTCCAGGACGTGCCGGACGCGGCAGCGCCGCTCCCCAAGGGGCTCCACGGAGATCTCGTGGAAGCCGTTGTCGGGCTCGGTGAGGTCGAAGCGGACGCGGCGCCCCGGTTCGTACTCCGCGACCCCGTACCGCACCGGTCCGTGGCCGCCGTTCGCGCCCACCGCGAGCGGCCCGTCGAAGATCATCGCGTCCCAGGCCGGGGTCGGGAAGAGCGGGTCGTCCGCGGCGGAGAGCCGGTCGATCAGCGCCCCCACGGTCGCCGCCGGGGCCTCGATCATCCGCTCGTGTTCATTGCGCACGACACCCATGACGCACCTCCATACGCTGGCGTATGGTCAACCGTACGGTACCGTACGGTCATGGCGCAACGGCAGCGGAAGACGGCGACTCCGGACGAGCGGAAGGCCCCGGCGAAGCCCCGGCTCTCCGCCCAGGACTGGGCCGACGCCGCGCTCACGGCCATCGGTGAAGGCGGGCTCGCCGCGGTCGCCGTCGAGCCCCTCGCGGTCCGGCTCGGCACCACCAAGGGCAGCTTCTACTGGCACTTCGCGAACCGTGACGCCCTGATCGAGGCCGCCCTCGACCGCTGGGCCGAGATCAACACCGAGGGGATCATCAGCGAGGTCGAGGCGGAGCCGGACATCCGCACCCGGGTCCGGCTCCTGTTCGCCGAGGCCATCAGCTCGGCGTCCGCGGACCCCCTGGAGGTCTCGCTGCTCGCCACCGCCTCGCACCCCAAGGTCGCGGCGGCCCTGCGCCGGGTCACCGAGCGCCGGGTCGCCTACGTCGCCGGTCTCTTCGCCGCCCTCGGCTTCCCCGCGGACGAGGCCCGCCGCCGCGGGCTGCTCGCGTACTCGGTCTACCTGGGCCACGCCCAGCTCGGCCACGCGGCGCCTTCGGTGCTGCCCGGCGAGGACGAGTTCGGCGCCTATCTGGACGAGGCGCTCGACGTGCTGATGGCCCGCTCCTGAGACGCGCCGCCGTCCCCGGTCCTCGATGCGCTAGGGTGCGGGCATGTTCGCGCACTCGACCCAGAACTGGTGGTGGCCCGCTTCTCCGGCGGCCCACTGACTGCGCGTACCCAGACATCGCGAAGGCCGCCCGAGGGGCGGCCTTCGGTGTTTTCCGGCAGCGTTCCGGACCGGCCGTTCCTCTCACCGCTCACGGAGAAGGAACAGCCCATGGATCTGCGGAACCTGCTCACCGACGACCGCCCGTTCGCCCTGCTGCGCCGCCGCACCCCCGGCCGCGACCACGACACGGTGGAGGTCCTGCTCGGCCCCGTCACGACCTGCGAACGCCTCGCCGACCTGCCCGAAGGCCTCGCCCTCATCCCCTTCCGGCAGATCAGGGAGCGCGGCTTCGAGGTGACCGACGACGGCACACCGCTCAGCGTCCTCACGCCCGAGGAGACGTACGAGGTGCCGCTCGCCGAGGCCCTGGCGGCACTGCCCGACCACGCGGTGCGCGTGACGGAGGGCGCCTTCGACGTGAGCGACGAGGCGTACGCGCGGACCGTCGGCCGGGTGCTGCGGGAGGAGATCGGCGGCGGCGAGGGCGCGAACTTCGTGATCCGGCGGACGTACGAGGGCGAGATCCCCGGGTTCGGCAGGTCGGACGCGCTGGCGCTGTTCCGCAGGCTGCTCGTGGGTGAGCGCGGGGCGTACTGGACGTTCGTCGTGCACACCGGGGGCCGGGACGGGCGGACGCTGGTCGGGGCGAGCCCGGAGGTGCATGTGCGGATGTCCGGCGGGACGGTCGTCATGAACCCGATCAGCGGGACGTACCGCTATCCGCCCGAGGGCCCCACGGCCGACGACCTGCTGCGTTTCCTCGCCGACGGCAAGGAGGCCGAGGAGCTGTCGATGGTCGTCGACGAGGAGCTGAAGATGATGTGCACCGTCGGCGACCGCGGCGGGGTGGTCGTCGGCCCGCGGCTGAAGGAGATGGCCCACCTCGCGCACACCGAGTACGAGCTGCGGGGCCGTTCGTCGCTGGACGTGCGGGAGGTGCTGCGGGAGACGATGTTCGCGGCGACCGTCACCGGCTCGCCCGTGCAGAACGCCTGCCGGGTGATCCGGCGGCACGAGGCGGGCGGGCGCGGCTACTACGCGGGGGCGCTCGCGCTGATCGGCCGCGATGCGGGCGGCGCGCAGACCCTGGACTCGCCGATCCTGATCCGCACCGCCGACATCGACGCGCGCGGGCGCCTGCGGGTGCCGGTCGGCGCGACGCTGGTGCGCGGCTCGGATCCCGCCGGGGAGGTGGCGGAGACGCACGCGAAGGCGGCCGGGGTGCTCGCCGCGCTCGGCGTGCGTCCGGGGCGGCCCCGGCACGAGAGCGCGCGGCCCGCGCTCGCCGAGGACTCCCGGGTGCGGGCGGCCCTGGACGGGCGGCGGGCCGGGCTCGCCCCGTTCTGGCTGCGGATGCGGGAGCGGTCGGCGGAGCTGACCGGGCACGCGCTCGTGGTCGACGGCGAGGACACGTTCACGGCGATGCTCGCGCACGTGCTGCGCTCGTCGGGCCTGAGGGTGTCGGTGCGCCGCTACGACGAGCCCGGCCTCGCGGACGCGGCCCTCACGCACGCGGGACCCGTCGTCCTCGGCCCCGGTCCTGGCGACCCCGCCGACTCCGGGGACCCGAAGATGCGGTTCCTGCGGGCGCTCACGGCGGAGCTGATCCGCGGCCACCGGCACCCGCTGCTCGGGGTGTGCCTCGGCCATGAGCTGATCGCCGCCGAGCTGGGCCTGGAGATCGTGCGCAAGGAGGTGCCGTACCAGGGCGCGCAGACGACGATCGACCTGTTCGGGCGGGCGGAGACCGTCGGCTTCTACAACAGCTTCGTGGCGCGCTGCGACGAGGAGGCGGCGCTGGAACTGGCGGCGCACGGGATCGAGGTGAGCCGGGACCGGGCGAGCGGGGAGGTGCACGCGCTGCGCGGGTCACGTCGTGCCGGAGGCGCGCCGGGACCAGCGGTCGCGGGGGTGCAGTTCCACCCGGAGTCGGTGCTGACGCTGCGCGGGGAGCGGATCGTGCGGGAACTCCTCGGTCAGCTGCGGGGCACGGCGGGCACGAGGACGTTCTCGGAGCGGCGGCCCGCCTGATAGTCGAGGACGTTCTGGACGGTGGTGTCGATGATCTGGCCCACCGCGTCGACCGTGTAGTACGCCTGGTGGGAGGTCATCACGACGTTCGGGAAGGTGACGAGGCGGGCCAGGGTGTCGTCCTCGACGGCCTCCAGGGACTTGTCGAGGAAGAAGAGCCCGGCCTCGGCCTCGTACACGTCGAGGCCGACGCCGGTGAAGCGGCCCGCGCGCAACTCGTTCACCAGCGCGTCGGTGTCGATCAGGCCGCCGCGGCTGGAGTTCACCAGGATCACGTCGTCCTTCATCGCGCGCAGGGCGCTCGCGTCGATGAGGTGGTGGGTCGCGGGGAGCAGCGGTACGTGCAGGCTGATCAGGTCGGACGCGGCGAACAGCTGCTCCTTGTCCACGTACTTCATGCCGAGCGCGACGCACGCGGGGTTCTCGGCGACGTCCCAGCCGAGGAGGTTCATCCCGAAGCCGTGCGCGATCCGGGTGAAGGCCTCGCCGATCTTGCCGGTGCCGAGCACGCCGACGGTGCGGCCGCGCAGGTCCCGGCCCATCAGACCGTCGAGGCGGAAGTCGAAGTCGCGGGTGCGGTTGCTGGCGCGGACGATGCGGCGGTTGACGGCGGTCGCCAGGGTCCAGGCGAATTCGGCGACGGAGTACGGCGAGTAGTACGAGACGCGGGCGACCGTCAGGCCCAGGCGCTCGGCGACCTGGAGGTCGATGTTGTTGAAGCCGGTGGAGCGCTGGGCGATCATCTGCGTGCCACCGGCGGCGAGGGTCTGCAGGACGCGGTTGTTCAGGGTGGCGTTGACGCTCGTCGAGATGATCTCGTACCCGGCGGCGATGGGGGCGGTGTCCTCGTTCAGGAAGACGTCCAGGCACCGGATGTCGTGGTGCGGTGCGAAGGCCTTCTCGATGAGGGGGCGCTCGTCCGCCTGGACGCCGAAGGCAAGGATCTCCACGGTTGGCTCCCGGTCTCGCGTGCGTTGCCCCCGCGCCGCCGAATATACGGTCCCGCCGCCGCACCCGCCGCCCGACGGCACGGATCGGCGAGGGGGGCGGCAGGCGTCGGCAAGGGGGCCGGTCGCGCGGGTCGGCCGTCAGCCGAAGAAGACGCCCACTTCCTTGTAGAGCGCGGGGTCGACGGTCTTGAGCCTGGCGGTGGCGTCGGCGATGGGGACGCGGACGATGTCCGTGCCCCGCAGGGCGACCATCTTGCCGAAGTCGCCGTCGCGTACGGCGTCGATCGCGTGCAGACCGAAGCGGGTGGCGAGCCACCGGTCGAAGGCGCTCGGCGTGCCGCCCCGCTGGACGTGCCCGAGGACCGTGGTGCGGGCCTCCTTGCCGGTGCGCTTCTCGATCTCCTTGGACAGCCACTCGCCGACGCCGGAGAGCCGCACGTGCCCGAAGGAGTCCAGGGTGCCGTCCTTGAGGACCATGTCGCCGTCCTTCGGCATGGCGCCCTCGGCGACGACGACGATCGGCGCGTACGAGGCCTTGAAGCGCGAGGTCACCCAGGCGCACACCTGGTCGAGGTCGAAGCGCTGCTCGGGGATGAGGATGACGTTGGCGCCGCCGGCGAGCCCGGAGTGCAGGGCGATCCAGCCGGCGTGGCGGCCCATGACCTCGACGACGAGGACGCGCATGTGCGACTCGGCGGTGGTGTGCAGGCGGTCGATGGCCTCGGTGGCGATGCCGACGGCCGTGTCGAACCCGAAGGTGTAGTCCGTGGCGGACAGGTCGTTGTCGATGGTCTTCGGTACGCCGACGACGTTGATGCCGTACTCGTCGGTGAGGCGGGCGGCGACACCGAGGGTGTCCTCGCCGCCGATGGCGATCAGGGCCTCGACCTCGTGCTTGGCGAGGTTCTCCTTGATCCGACGGATGCCGTTCTCGACCTTGAGGGGGTTGGTCCGCGAGGAGCCGAGGATGGTGCCGCCGCGCGGCAGGATGCCGCGCACGGCCGGGATGTCGAGCTGAACGGTGTCGCCTTCGAGCGGTCCGCGCCAGCCGTCGCGGAAGCCCACGAAGTCGTACGCGTACTCCTGCACGCCCTTGCGGACGACGCCCCGGATGACGGCATTGAGTCCGGGGCAGTCGCCGCCTCCGGTCAGAACTCCGACCCGCATGGAAATGTCCCTTCGCCGCGATTGCGCTGACGCGGGCCACGCTAATGGTGATCCGCGTCACTCCGGCATGGGACGAACCGTGAATTCCGGGGCGTAGTCCGGGAGTTGCGGTGGAGAGGGGGGCTCCGGTTCACCCGAAGGAGGTCATGCCCCGGCGTCGGGCCCCGGCGTCAGGACCCGGCGGAGTCGTCGGTGTCGAGGCCGCGCTCGATCGCGTACCGCACCAGCTCCACCCTGTTGTGCAGCTGGAGCTTGCCGAGGGTGTTCTGGACGTGGTTCTGCACGGTGCGGTGCGAGATGACCAGGCGTTCGGCGATCTGCTTGTAGCTGAGGCCCTTGGCGACCAGGCGCAGGACCTCGGTCTCGCGGTCGGTCAGGCGCGGGGCCCCCGGCTCGTCGGGGGTGGCGGGCGCGGGCTCGGAGGCGAGGCGCCGGAACTCGCCGAGGACCAGGCCCGCGAGGCCGGGCGTGAACACGGCGTCGCCGACGGCGGTGCGGCCCACGGCGTCGATCAGCTCGGCGGTGGACGCGGACTTCAGGAGGTAGCCGGTGGCGCCGGACTTGACCGCCTCCAGGACGTCGGCGTGCTCGCCGCTGGCCGACAGGACCAGGACCCGCAGGGCGGGGTTGGCGCCGACGAGTTCCTTGCAGACCTGCACGCCCGGCTTCAGCGGCAGGTTCAGGTCGAGGACGAGGACGTCGGGCGCGGCGGCCTGGGCGCGGCGCACGGCCTGTTCGCCGTCGCCCGCGGTCGCCACCACGTCGAAGCCGGACTCGGCCAGGTCCCGGGCGACGGCGTCACGCCACATCGGGTGGTCGTCGACCACCATGACCTTGACCGGCGCGGCGCCGTCCGGGCCGCTCTCCCCGCTCGTCCCTCTCGCCCCCTTCGCCCCTTTGTCCTGGGCCGCCGCCCCCGCCGCGGACTCCTCGTGCTGCTCGTGCCGACCGCTCATCGTTCCGATTCCGCCTTCCCCCGTGCGTCCCTCGCGGCGCGCGGGACTCTCAGTTCCACTTCCGTGCCCTGGCCCGGCACCGAGATCAGCTCGGCCGTGCCCCCGATGTCCCGCAGCCGCCCCCTGATGGACAGCGCGACACCGAGCCGCCCCTCCCCCTCGGCCTGGGCGAGCCGCCCCTCCGGGATGCCGGGGCCGTCGTCGCGCACCGTCACGACGACGGCGTCGAGCTCGTCCTCGACCAGGATCCAGGCGCGGGCGTCCGCCCCGGCGTGCTTGCGGACATTGTCCAGGGCGGCGCCGACCGCGGCGGTCAGCTCCCTGGCGGCGCGCGGCGCGAGCGGCACCGCGGCGCCCGGCTCCGACAGGGTCACCTTCGACCCGGCGAAGGGCGCGAGCAGCAGGCGCAGGTCGCAGCTGGTCGCGCCGCCGGTCCCGTCGTCGCCGCCGGGCGCTTCGGGGTCGTCGGGCTCCTCGACGAGCCGGACGACGGCGCCCTGGGAGAGGTCCTCGGAGACGTACGAGGTGGGGACCAGGCCCCCGGCCACCAGGGTGCGCAGGGCGACCTCCTGCTCGCCCGCCATCCGGCCGAGCTCGGCCGCCTCGCCGCCGATGGCGGTGCCGCGCCGCTGCACCATGGCGAGGACCTGGAGCACGCTGTCGTGGATGTCGCGGGCGAGGCGCTCGCGCTCGCGGGTCGCGGCCTCGATCTCCAGGGCGCGGGCGAGGGTGCGCTCCGAGGCGCGGGCGACCTCCACGACGTAGCCGATGGCGATGGAGGCGATGCACACGAGCAGGACGTTGTGGACGGTGTCGCGGCTGAACGCGCCGCGCTGCACGACGTTGGCGACGCCCACGAGCAGCGAGGCGAAGGCCGCCCAGCGCCAGCCGCCCTTGATCGCGAAGGCCAGCACGGAACCGGCCGTCCATATGGACGGCAGCGTCGGCCCGCCCTCGACGATCCGCCAGTGCTCGACCGCGACCGGCGTGAGCAGGATGCCGGTGAGCGCGACCCCGAGGTCGACGGCGAGGAAGCGCTTGGTGCAGCTCGCGGCGCCGGAGACCTTGGGGATGGTGGCGAGGGTCCAGGCCGCCAGGAGGGCGTAGTAGCCGATGGCGAGCCAGGGGCGGGCGAACGCGGAGTACGCGGCGACGAAGAGGCCGATGGCGTACAGCATCGTCAGCACGCGGTACGCGGCCAGGGCACGCCACAGCGGCTGCTCGACCGACATTCGCATGACCTTTTCGCGCCTGGTCACAACCCCACCCCACGGGACGCTGTCGTGCGTCCCTCTACACGGACACGGACGCGGCTACGCGCCGGACCGTTCCTTGGCGGCCGCGTCCTTCTTGGCCGCGTCCTTCGCCGCGTCCTTCGCCGCGTCCTTCGCCGCCTTGGCCGCCTCGCTGAGCTGACGCTTCGCGGCGGTCGCGTAGATGTCGACGTACTCCTGGCCGGAGAGCTTCATGATCTCGTACATGACCTCGTCGGTCACGGCCCGCAGGACGAAGCGGTCGTGCTCCATGCCCTGGTAGCGGCTGAAGTCCAGGGGCTTGCCGATGCGGATGCCGGGGCGCATCAGCTTCGGCATCACCTTGCCGGGCGGCTGGATCTTCTCGGTGTCGATCATCGCGACGGGGATCACGGGCGCGCCGGTGGCCAGGGCCACCCGGGCGAGGCCGCCGGGCTTGCCGCGGTAGAGGCGGCCGTCGGGCGACCGGGTGCCCTCCGGGTAGATGCCGAACAGCTCGCCGCTCTCCAGGACCTCGATGCCGCTCTTGATGGCCGCCTCGCCCGCGCCGCGCGCGCCCGAGCGGTCCACCGGCAGCTGGCCGACGCCCTTGAAGAACGCGGCCGTCATCCGGCCCTTGATGCCGGGCGTCGTGAAGTACTCGGCCTTGGCGATGAAGGTGACCTTGCGGTCGAGGACCGCGGGCAGGAAGAAGGAGTCCGAGAAGGACAGGTGGTTGCTTGCCAGAATGGCGGGGCCCTCGGCGGGAATGTTCTCGAGGCCTTCCACCCAGGGCCTGAAGGCGAGCTTCAGGGGCCCTCCGATGGACAGCTTCATTGCGCCGTAGATCAAACCGAGTGCCTCCTGTGTCTGTGGATCAGACCATAACCCGAGTGGGGCCCGCGCTCCTTCCGGAGCGGGGCCGATCGCCCCGGCCGGTGCCGGTGCCGGGCGCGTCCGGTATGCGCGAAGGACCTGGTCGGTGTCAGTCCGGTCGCGTACGGTGAAGTACCCCCCGCTCTCTCGAGAAGGAGACCGAAGGTGCCGGTCCTCCCCGGAGCCGAGCCGTACCGCCACGAGGGCGGCGAGGTCGGCGTCCTGCTGTGTCACGGCTTCACCGGATCCCCGCAGTCGCTGCGCCCCTGGGCGGAGTATCTGGCGGAGCGCGGCCTGACGGTCTCGCTGCCGCTGCTGCCCGGCCACGGCACCCGCTGGCAGGACCTCCAGGTCACGGGCTGGCAGGACTGGTACGCGGAGGTGGACCGCGAGCTGCGCGCGCTGACCGAGCGGTGCGCGGAGGTGTTCGTCCTGGGCCTGTCCATGGGCGGCGCGCTCGCGCTGCGGCTCGCCGCGAAGTACGGCGACGCGGTGCGCGGCGTGGTCGTCGTCAACCCGGGGAACAAGGTGCACGGCCTGGCCGCGCACGCCCTGCCGGTGGTCCGCTTCCTGGTGCCGACGACCAAGGGCATCGCCAGCGACATCGCCAAGCCGGGCTCGGAGGAGATCGGGTACGACCGGGTGCCGCTGCACGCCGCGCACTCGCTGCGCCGCTTCTTCCAGACCGTCGACGCCGAACTGCCGCAGGTCACCCAGCCGTTGCTGCTGCTGCACAGCCCGCAGGACCACGTCGTGCCGCCCGCCGACTCCGCCCGCGTGCTCAGCCGGGTCTCGTCCACGGACGTCACGGAGATCCTGCTGGAACAGAGCTACCACGTCGCGACGTTGGACCACGACGCGGACCGGATCTTCGAGGAGAGCTTCACGTTCATCGGCCGGCTCGCCCCCAGCGCAGGCAAGGAAGGGACGGCCACCGGTGGCTGAGCAGCATGACGCGGAGGAGAGCCGCGAGGACGACAGCCGCGAGCCGCAGGAGCAGGCGGTGCCGATCGACGAGGACGCCGCCTGGCGTGCCATCGTCGCCGGGTACGGCGAGGAGCCCGCGGACCCGCCCGGCGCCAAGCCGTTCAAGTCCGTGGAGGACCTGGCGCTCCTGGAGCCGGAGACCAACGGCCCCGCGGACGGCGACACCGACGGCGCCGGGAGCGGCGGCAAGGGTGCCGCCGACAAGGGCGCCGACGGCGCGGGCAAGGCGCTCGGCAGCTCCATCTCCTTCGCGCCCGGAGTGGGCGGCGCGGGCCCGCGGGACTACAGCGCCGCGGAGGCGTCCGAGGACGACTTCGACCCGGACGACGAGGGCCACTTCGTGCCGCCCGAGCCGCCGCCGCTGCCGGACGCGGAGGTCACCGCCAAGTTCGCCTGGCTCGCCGTCATCGGCGGCCCGCTGCTGCTTCTGCTCGCGGTACTGCTCGGGTGGCAGATGACGTGGTGGCTGACGACGCTCGGCATCGGCGGGTTCCTGGGCGGGTTCGCGACGTTGGTCGTGCGCATGAAGGGGGACGACGAAGAGGACGACGACCCCGGGCGGGGAGCCGTCGTCTGAACCTCCGTCAGACGACGTCAGGCAGGCACCCGTAGCGCCGCCAACACCGGCAGGTGATCCGTCGCCGCACGGAGGTCCGCCTCCGTCACGCCCTCGTGGCCCAGCGGCACGCCGCAGCCCAGGACTTCGATGCCCTTCGTGGTGAAGATGCCGTCGATGCGCTGGTGCGGGTCGGTCGGGGTGGAGGTGTACTCGCCGCCCCAGGGGGCGGTGGCCCAGCAGTCGTGGAGGCCGGTGGCGAGTCTGCGGAAGGAGCGGCCGTCGGGGCGGTCGTTGAGGTCGCCGCCCGCGACGGCGTGCTCCACGCCCATCCCGGCGAGCTGGTCGAGCAGCATCCCGCTCTGCTCGTACCGCTCCTGGCTCTGCAGGCTCAAGTGGCAGCTCAGTACGCCGAGCCGGGTGCCGCCGAAGCGCACCACCGCCGTGGCGAAGCCGCGCCGGTGCAGGCCGGGCGTCAGCGGGAGCAGCACGTCCTCGGTGCGCTCGACGGTGGCCCGCAGGGAGCAGAGGAGGGCGGGACCGGCGGCCGTGCCGCCGCCGGAGAGCGTCACCAGGTCGGCGGCGCGGGCGAGCCGGGCCAGCTTCTTGCGCCACCGGAAGAACCGGGGCGCCTCCTGGATCAGGACGAGGTCGGGCGCGCACGCGCCGATGACGCGGGCGAGCGCGTCGGTGTCGTCGCGCATCGAGCGGATGTTGTAGCTGAGCACCCGGACGACGGCCGAACCGTCCGGTTCGGTGCGGGAGTTGGGCAGCGCGGATGTCGGGCTCGTCGGCATGGCGATCAAGATACGGGAAACACCGGACGGGCCGGAGGATTCCGGCCCGCCCTGGGGTTCTCTGATCGGCGCCGCGCGCCGGGGCTCACATGATGGGGTCGGGCTCCCGGGCCAGGTCGGCCGCGCCGACCATGCCCGCCTTGTTGCCCAGCTGCGCGGCGATCACTTCCGCCTGCGGACGCCACTGCGCCCCGACGAGCCACCGCTTGAAGGACTTGCGGATCGGGTCGAGCACGAGCTCGCCCTCGTCCGAGAGCCCACCGCCGACGATGAACGCCGACGGGTCGAACAGCGAGGCCAGGTCGGCGAGTCCGGCGCCGACCCAGCGGGCCAGCTCGCGGTAGGAGTCCACGGCGACCAGGTCGCCCTGGCGGGCGGCCATGGAGATGTGCTTGCCCTCGATGCTGTCGGGGGTGCCGTCGCCCAGCGAGAGCAGGTACTCGGCGTTCTCCGGGGTGGCGTTGGCGCGCTGCTTGGCGTACCGCACGAGGGCGCGCCCCGAGGCGTACTGCTCCCAGCAGCCCTGGCTGCCGCAGCCGCAGAGCAGGCCGTCGGGGACCATCCGGATGTGGCCGAACTCGGCGGCCACGCCGAAGTGGCCGCGGCGCAGCTTGTTGCCGATGATGATGCCGCCGCCGAGGCCGGTGCCGAGGGTGATGCAGATGGCGTTGCGGTGGCCCTTGCCGCCGCCGAACTTGTACTCGCCCCAGGCCGCCGCGTTCGCGTCGTTCTCGACCACGACCGGCAGGCCGACGCGTCGCTCGACCTCGTCCTTCAGCGGTTCCTGGCGCCAGTCGATGTTCGGTGCGAAGTAGACCGTGGAGCGCTGCCGGTTGACGTATCCGGCGGCGCCGATGCCGACGCCGACGATCTCGTGCCCGGCCCGGGCGCCCTCGACGGCGGAGGCGATCGCGTCGACGATGGCCTCGGAGGTGCCGGGGGTGGGCACCTTGAACGTCGACAGGATGTGACCGTCCTCGTCGACCACTCCGGCCGCGATCTTCGTGCCGCCGATGTCGACGCCGATGGTGAGTCCCATGAATCCCTCAGTTCGATCGAGCCCCGCTACGGCCCACCGTACCCGAGGGGGGTCAGTCCAGATCGATGTGTTCCCCGGGTCCGGGGCCCTCGTCACGGCGATCCGAACCGTCCGAGGCGGCGGATGCGGTGTCGTCGCGCGTCCAGCGGGCCTCCTGCCCTGTGACCGCGCTGCGGTAGGCGGCGAGCAGCTCCGCGCCGGCCGCCGCGAGGTGGTCGAAGACGTCGGGGTTGCGCTCGATGACGGGCTCCACCGCGGCCTTCGCCTGCCGGACGACCTGCTGCACCGTCTCCTGCACGGCGCCCTGGGCGACCGCGCCGAGCAGTGGTGACTGGGCCCCCGACAGACTCGCGAGCTTGTCGGAGACGGCGTCGACGAGCTTGCGCAGCTCCTCGGCGGCCGATCCCGGCGGCGGCCCGTACTGGGCGCGGCGGCGGGCCTTCTCCGCCGCGAGGTCCTCGGCGCAGGCCGTGGCCCACGCGTCGGCGTCGGCGGGGGCGGGCTCGGGGCGCTCCTGCTCGGACGCGTCGCGCGCGCCGTGCTCGATGGGATCGCTCATGAGGGGCTGACTCCTGCGCAGGGCCGACGAATTCGTACTCTCGACGTTACCCGAATGGCGGCAGGCCGTTCACCGGGTCCGGGGCCACAGGTCCGGGTCCGGCGCGAAGCGGATCCGCAGGGTGCCGTCGCGCAGGGCGGCGCCGGTGACGGTGCAGCGGCGCAGCGCGGAGGGCAGCGGAACGATCCGTCGGAACGGTCCCGTGGTGAGGACCAGTTCGTCGCCGCGCCGGACCAGGTCGAGGTCCTCGCGGACGGCGCCGGGCAGCGGGATGGACCAGTGGAGCAGGGATTCGGTGGCGAGCGCGTCGGTGACGGGCCAGTCGACCGGGTCCGGGGCCGGTCCCGGGCCGGGGACGCGCAGGGCGGCGAGGTCGTCGGCGCCGCGGGGGTCGGGGCCGAGGTGGGGGATCTCGTGGGTGCGGTACGTGTGCGTCCACTCGCCGAGCGTCTTGTGCTGCTGGGCGCGCAGGGCGGTGAGCCAGGGTGCCGTGTCGGGGCCCTCGGGCGCGGGCAGGACGCGGTTGGCGAGGAGGCCGTCGAGGGGCAGGCCGTGCAGGGCGAGGCCCGTGGCGGTGCGGGCCACGGCGTCGGCGCCCGCGGGGCCCGGCTCGGCGACCAGGCGGACGCTGGTCCCCGGATCCTCGATCACGGCCTGCGCGGCGGCGAGCGCCGCGTCCCAGCGGTCGGCCGCCTCGTACAGCGATCCGGCGGGCACGGGGACGCCCGCGAGGCGGCCGAGGACGGGGCGCAGGGCGCGGGCCGCCCGTCGCTCGGCGGGCAGCAACCGGCGCAGGTAGCGGCGCAGTTGGCCGGGCAGGGCGAGGAGCGCGAGGGCGCGGGGGGCGGCGGGCAGGTCGACGACGACGGTGTCGTACGACTCCGTGGCCGCGCGCAGGGCGCCCAGGAGGGCGAGGTCCTCGGCGCCGGGCAGCGGGGTCAGCTCCTCGTCGTCGAGGCGGTCGGCGCCGAGCAGGTCCAGGGCCGGGCGGGCGTGCTCCTGGAGGGTGAGCAGGCCCGCGCGGAAGCCGGGGTCCGGGTCCGGGCGCAGGGCGGTGAGGCCCGGCGCGACCTGGACCGGGCGGGGCCCGGTGGGGGTGCCGAGTGCCGCGCCCAGGGTGTCGGCGCGGTCGGTGGACAGGAGCAGGGTGCGGGTGCCCTCGCGGGCGGCGGTGCGGGCTGTGGCGGCCGCGAGGGTGGTGCGGCCGGCTCCGCCGGGGCCGGTGAGGAGGAGGGTGCGCATGGGGTGCGACTCTACGTCGGCGGGGACGCGGGGTGCCCCGCCCCCCACGTCAGGCCTGGCGTCGCGGCACTAGGCCTTGGTCTCCACGCGCTTCTTCAGGCCCGCAAGGGCGCGGTCGATGATGACCTTCTCCGCCTTGCGCTTGATCATGCCGAGCATGGGGATCTTGACGTCGACGGTCAGCTGGTAGGTGACCTCGGTGCCGGTGCCCGCGGGCTTCAGGAGGTAGGAGCCGTCCAGGGAGCGCAGCATCTGGGACTTGACCAGGGTCCAGGACACCTCGTGTGCGCCGCTCCAGGTGTACGCGAGGGTCTGGTCGTCCTTGATCGCCCCGGCGTCCATGACGAGCCGGACCTGCTCGGCGCGGCCGGAGTCGTCGGTCTCCAGGACCTGCGCCTCCTTGACCTCGCCGGTCCACTCCGGATAGCGGGCGAAGTCGGCGATCACGTCCATGACGTCGGCCGGTGCCGCCTCGATCGTGATGCTCGAGCTGGTGTATTCCGCCATCGCGGTGGCTCCTCCAGATGCGGTCCGGTGCGGGCGCTTGTGTCTGCCCGCTGAAGGCTACCGCGCACGCGACCTGCGACGGTCACCCAGCCCACTCCAGCGCCCAGGGCCGACCGGACCCCGCGAAGTGCCCGACGTTCACGCACTCGGTCGACCCGATCCGCATCCGGCTGACGAGCGGCTGGTGCACATGGCCGAAGAGCGCGTACCGCGGCCGGGTGCGCCGGATCGCGTCGAGCAGCGCGCGGCTGCCCCGCTCGAAGCGGCGCGCCACGGTGTCGTACACCAGCTCGGGCACCTCCGGCGGGATGTGGGTGCACAGCACGTCGACCTCGCCTACGGCCTCGATCTTGGCGGCGTACTCCTCGTCGCTGATCTCGTACGGCGTGCGCATCGGGGTCCTGAGGCCGCCGCCGACGAAGCCGAAGACGCGGCCGCCGATCTCCACGCGCTCGCCGTCGAGGACGGTCGTGCCGGGACCGGCGTATTCGCGCCACAGCCGCGGCATGTCGACATTGCCGTACGTGGCGTACGTAGGGGTGGGGAAGGCGGCGAACAGCTCGGCGTACTGCTTGCGGACGGCCCGCTCCACGGCCGGGCCGCGGTCGAGGCCCGCCCACAGTGAGGCGCCGAAGGCGCGGGCCTCCTCGAAGCGGCGGGCGGTGCGCAGCTCGACGAGGCGGGTGGCGTTCTCGGCGCCGAACAGATCGGGGAAGATGCCGCGCGAGTGGTTCGCGTAGTCGAGGAAGAGGACCAGGTCACCCAGGCAGATCAAGGCGTCGGCGCCGTCCCCCGCGCGGGCCAGGTCCTCGGCGTTGCCGTGCACGTCACTGACCACATGGACCCGGAAACCTCGCATGCCGGTCACCTTAGGACGGCGGGGCGGCGGCCGAACAGGGCGGGGTGCCCGGACGGGCCCGGGCGGCGGACCTGCGGTTACTTCCGAGTCAGGAAGAGCGTGGCGTACTGTGCGGTTCAGACCATAACGTCGTGTGACGCACGGAACATCTGGCCCGGCCCCCCTACCGAACCAGCCATACCGGTGGGTAACGTCCGGGCAGTCCAGTAGTGCTCAGCCCCTCAATGAAATCCCGAGGAACCCCCAGAGCCCCCCGACTGAGCACCTGCCCGACCTTGGACCGCACCGTCGCATCGCACAACGTCGTGGCGTCGGCGCCCTATGTAGGAGCAGCAGTCTTGCGCGAGTTCAGCCTTCCGGCCCTGTACGAGGTCCCCGCGGACGGCAATCTGACCGACATCGTCCGCAGAAACGCCGCGCAGCACCCGGATGTGGCGGTCATCGGCCGCAAGGTGAACGGCAGTTGGCAGGACGTCACGGCCACGGCCTTCCGCGCCGAGGTGCGGGCCGCCGCGAAGGGCCTGATCGCGGCGGGCGTGCGGCCCGGCGACCGGGTCGGCCTGATGTCGCGCACGCGCTACGAGTGGACGCTGTTCGACTTCGCGATCTGGAGCGCGGGCGCGGTCTCCGTGCCGGTGTACGAGACCAGCTCGGCCGAGCAGATCCAGTGGATCCTCGGCGACTCGGGCGCGGTGGCCTGCATCGTGGAGACCGACGGGCACGCCGCCGCCGTGGAGTCGGTGCGCGACCGCCTGCCGGCCCTCGTCCACATGTGGCAGATCGACCGGGGCGGCGTCGAGGAGCTGAACCGGGCGGGCGCCGAGGTCTCCGACGAGACCGTCGACGAGCGCGGCGCAGTCGCGGGCGCCGACGACCCCGCGACCATCGTCTACACCTCCGGCACCACCGGCCGCCCCAAGGGCTGCGTGCTCACCCACCGCAGCTTCTTCGCCGAGTGCGGCAACGTGGTGGAGCGCCTGAAACCGCTCTTCCGCACCGGCGAGTGCTCGGTGCTCCTCTTCCTCCCCGTCGCGCACGTCTTCGGCCGCCTGGTGGAGGTGGCCGCCCTGATGGCCCCCATCAAGCTCGGCCACGCGCCCGACATCAAGCATCTGACCGACGAACTCGCCGCGTTCCGGCCCACGTTGATCCTCGGCGTGCCGCGCGTCTTCGAGAAGGTCTACAACGCGGCGCGCGCCAAGGCGCAGGCCGACGGCAAGGGCAAGATCTTCGACAAGGCCGCCGACACGGCCATCGCCTACAGTCGCGCCCTCGACTCCGCCGGCGGGCCCTCCATCGGCCTGCGGATCAAGCACAAGGTCTTCGACAAGCTGGTCTTCAGCAAGCTGCGCGCCGTCCTCGGCGGGCGCGGCGAGTACGCCATCTCCGGCGGCGCCCCGCTCGGCGAGCGCCTCGGCCACTTCTTCCGCGGCATCGGCTTCACCGTCCTCGAGGGCTACGGCCTCACCGAGTCCTGCGCCGCCACCGCCTTCAACCCCTGGGACCGGCAGAAGATCGGCACCGTCGGCCAGCCGCTGCCCGGCTCCGTCGTCCGCATCGCCGACGACGGCGAGGTCCTGCTCCACGGCGAGCACCTGTTCTCCCACTACTGGAACAACGAGGCCGCCACCGAGGAGGCCCTCGCCGACGGCTGGTTCCACACCGGCGACATCGGCACGCTCGACGAGGACGGCTACCTCCGCATCACCGGTCGCAAGAAGGAGATCATCGTGACGGCCGGCGGCAAGAACGTCGCGCCCGCCGTCATCGAGGACCGCATCCGCGCGCACGCGCTCGTCGCCGAGTGCATGGTCGTCGGGGACGGGCGGCCGTTCGTCGGGGCGCTCGTCACCATCGACGAGGAGTTCCTCGGGCGGTGGGCCGCGGAGCACGGCAAGCCCGACGGGGCCACGGCGGCCTCCCTGCGGGAGGACGCCGACCTTCTCGCCGCCGTCCAGCAGGCCGTCGACGACGGCAACGCGGCGGTCTCCAAGGCCGAGTCCGTCCGCAAGTTCCGCGTCCTTCCCGCCCAGTTCACCGAGGAGTCCGGGCACCTCACGCCGTCCCTGAAGCTGAAGCGGAACGTTGTCGCCAAGGACTACGCGGACGAGATCGAGGCGTTGTACCGGGGCTGAGGTTCCTCGCGGGGGCGCCCCAGTCCCGCCCCTTCACCGAAACTGGGGCTCCGCCCCAGACCCCGCTCCTCAAACGCCGGAGGGGCTACATATGTCGCCGGTGCAGCACATTTCTAGCCCGTCCGGCGCTTGAGGACGAGGCGCGAAGCGCCGACAAGCGGGGGTCCAGGGGGCGGCAGCCCCCGGTTTCGGAGAAGGGGCGGGCCTGGGGCGCACCCGCGAGGCCTACAGCAGCTCCCGCAACCGCTCCGCCAGCAAGTCCCACCGCCACCGCTCCTCGACCCAGCTCCGCCCCCGCTCCCCCATCCGCTCCCGCAACTCCGCATCACCGAGCAGAGCCAGAATCCGGTCGGCGGAATCCTCGGCGGAGCCACCCCGCACGACCCACCCGGTCTCCCCGTCGAGCACGGCATCAGGCGCCCCGCCGGAATCCCCGGCGACGACGGGCAGCCCGGTGGCGGAGGCCTCCAGGTAGACGATGCCGAGGCCCTCGACGTCGAGCCCGCCGCGCCGCGTACGGCAGGGCATGGCGAAGACGTCCCCGGCGCCGTAGTGGGCGGGCAGCTCGGCCCAGG
This sequence comes from Streptomyces sp. NPDC127108, assembly GCF_042677545.1. Classification (NCBI taxonomy): domain Bacteria; kingdom Bacillati; phylum Actinomycetota; class Actinomycetes; order Kitasatosporales; family Streptomycetaceae; genus Streptomyces; species Streptomyces sp. NPDC127108. The sequence continues at coordinate 34,781 of NZ_JBHXTE010000011.1, forward strand.
GCACGGCTCCGGTGAAGACGACGGAGTCCGCGACCCGCGTCTCGGCGGCGAGGCGCCGCAGGTCCTTCTCGTAGGGCCCCCCGCCCACGATCAGCAGCACCGCGTCCGGCTCCCGGGCCAGGATCCGCGGCATGGCGAGGATGAGCGTGTCCTGCCCCTTGCGCGGCACGAGGCGCGAGACGCACACGACGACCGGCCGGTCGGTGAGCCCGAGCCGGGCCCGCACGGCGGCGCCGCCGGAGCCGGGGTGGAAGGTCTTCTCGTCGACGCCGGGCGGGAGTTGGACCATGCGCCCGGCCGCGGCGGGGCTGAGCGCGGCGGCGATGCGGGAGCGGGTGTACTCGCCGAGGTAGGTGACCGTGTCGGTCGAGTCGCCGATGCGGCGCAGGAGTTGGCGGGACGCGGGCAGCTGCGCCCACCCGGCCTCGTGCCCGTGCGTGGTCGCCACCAGCCGCCGCGCCCCGGCCCGGCGCAGCGCGGGCGCCATCAGGCCGAGCGGCGCGGCCGCCCCGAACCACACGGACGTGCAGTCGTGTTCGCGCAGCAGCGAGACGGCCCTGCGGGTGACGCGGGGCGTGGGCAGCAGCATCGTCGTGGGGTCGCGGACGACTTGGAAGGGCTGTTCGGCGTCGAAGGCCGCGGTGGCCTCTGCGCCCTCGCGGCCGCGCTTCCAGGTGGAGGCGTAGACGACGATCCGGGCGGGGTCCAGGCGCAGCGCCATGTTGTGCAGGAACGCCTGGATGCCGCCGGGCCTGGGCGGGAAGTCGTTCGTGACGATCAGGGTCTTGTGCATCGCCGCCGACAGTACCGGCCGGACGCCCGCCCGCGCCGCACGGCCCCGCCTCGCCCGCCCGCGCCGCCCCGCCCGGCATCATGACTTCCCGAAACCCACCTAAACGCACCAAAAGCGGGCGAGGTAGACATGAAGGGCACGGGACAGACGGACACCGCGGGGGCTCACACAGCGGGGGCCCTCACCACGAAGGCCCTCACCGGACGGGCCGAACCCGGGGAACCCACCCCGGACGGACCCGAAGCACCCACCCCGCCCCGCTCCCCCCTCACCCTCGCCCCCGAACTCCGCCTCCTCGCCCTCTGGGCCCCCACCCGCGCCCTCCTCCTGCTCTGCGTCTTCCGCGTCGTCGTCATCCCCGGCCCGGACGTCACCAGCGACGTCTCGTTCATCTACCAGGGCTGGTACGAGGTGCTCCGCACCGGCACGTTCCCGATCGACGACGTCACCTGGCAGTACCCGCCCGCCGCCGCGCTCGCGATCCTCGGCCCGGCCGTGCTGCCGTTCCTCGGCTACCCCGCCGCGTTCTTCCTCCTCGCGTTCGTGGCCGACGCGGTGGTGACGGGGCTGCTCGTGTACGCGGGCGGGCGGCCCGGCAGGACGCTGCGGGGGGCCTGGGTGTGGACGGCGGGGGTCGCCCTGCTCGGGCCGACCGCGTACGCCCGCTACGACCTGATGGTCACCGCCGTCGCCGTCGCCGCGCTGCTCGCCGGGGCGCGCCGGGCACGGGCGGCGGGGGTGCTCGCCGGGTTCGGCGCGGTGGTGAAGGTGTGGCCGGTGCTGCTGCTCGTCGGCGCGCCGCGGGGGCGGGCGGCCCGGCGGTCGTGGGGCGCCGCGGTCCTCACGGCGGGCGCCGTCACGCTGGCGTTCGTGGTGGCGATGCCGGGGGCGCTCGCGTTCCTGACGTTCCAGCGCGACCGGGGCACGGAGGTCGAGTCGCTCGGCGCCCTCGTCTTCCATGTGGCGCGCCATCTGGGCTGGCCCGGGGCGGTGCGGCTCAACTACGGCTCGGTGGAGTTCCTCGGCCCGTACGTCCCGCTGGTCAGCGGGGTGGCGCAGGCGCTGTCCGTGGCCGCCCTGGGGTGGCTCGTGCTGTGGCGGGTCCGGGCGCGGGTGTGGTCGGCGTCCACGCCTGCGGACGCGGCGTTCGCGGCGGTGCTGCTCTTCACCACGACGAGTCGGGTGATCAGTCCCCAGTACATGCTGTGGCTCGTCGGGATCGCGGCTGTCTGCCTTGCCTCGCGCGGCAGCCGGATGGGGTGGCCCGCCGGGCTCGTCCTCGCCGCCACGTTCGTGACGTTCCTGGAGTTTCCCCTGTGGTTCGGGCATGTGGTGGCCAGCGACGCGTTGGGCGTGACGCTTCTTGTCGTACGCAACGGGCTGCTCGTCGCGGCGACGGTGCTCGCGTGCCGGGGGTTGTGGCGGGGGGCGGTGCCTCGCGGGGGCGCCCCAGTCCCGCCCCTTCCCGATCCTGGGGCTCCGCCCCAGACCCCGCTCCTCAAACGCCGGAGGGGCTGAAAATCACGCCGGTGCGGCACAGTTCCAGCCTGCCCCGGCAACTTTCCAGCCCGTCCGGCGATTGAGGACGAGGCGCGAAGCGCCGATACGGGGTCCGGGGCGGAGCCCCGGGGTCGGAGAAGGGGCGGGACTGGGGCGCCCCCGCGAGGCCCCCGCCTCACCCCAACTCCTCCCGCACATAAGCCCGCCACCGCCCCGTGAAGTCCTCCCCCGACGTGCCGAGCACGTCCCGCAGGGCCCCCTCCACCGCCCCAGCCCGCTCCCGATGCCGCCCCACGGCCTCGTAGAAGGCCCGGAGCTTCTCCTCGCCCCACTCCTCCGCGATCATCCTGCAGGCCAGCCAGGACCCCTCGTAGGCCCGCGCCAGCCCCCCTGCGTCGCCGCTGAAGCCGAAGGCGTCGTCGGCGGGGAGGGCGGCGGGCAGGCGGCCTTCGACGACGGCGCGGCGGAGTTCGGGGGCGGCCTGGTGGGGGGTGCGGTCGGTGCCGCGGTAGCCGACCCAGTCGGCGAAGCCCTCGGAGAGCCAGAGGGGGGTGGCGCGGGAGGTCCGGGAGCGGGTGGCGACGTGGGTGGTCTCGTGGGTGAGGACGACCTGCTTGCCCAACTCGCCGAGGACGCCGTACGCGTCGGGGTTGACGACGATCCGGTCGGCGGGCGTCCGCCCGGAGCCGCCCGCCTCGCCGGTGGTGACGGCGGCGATCCCCTGGTAGCCGGAGGCGGGCGCGCCGAGGAGGTCGGCCATGCCGTCGAGGGACTTGGGCACGAGGACGACGACCTTGCCGGGCCAGTCGCCGCGCCAGGCGTCCCGCACGGCGGGCACCGCGCGGTCGGCGAGCTCCGCGTACCGCCGCAGCTCCGCCCGTTCGCGTCCGACGCCGAGGATGAGGCTGTGGGTGCCGCGCACGGCGTCGACGCGACCCTGGTCCCAGAGTTGCTCGGTGGCCTTCGCCGCGGGGCGCTCGGCGGTGACCTGCCAGCGTCCGTCGCGCCGCTGGAGGGACAGGGTCCGCTCGGCGGTGAGGGAGGCGCGGTCGTAGCCCGCGACGCGGTAGCTGAGGTCGGCGGTGGCGGTGGCGCGGGAGCCGTCGCGTTCGAAGTCCTTGAGGCGGTACGTCCAGGACTTCAGGGGGACGTCCCGCAGCCGGTCGTAGGCGGCGGTGGGGCCGCCCGTCGCCCGGTAGGCCCGGGGGTCGCGCTCCAGGACCGCCTCGGCGCGCCGGTCGAGCAGCCGCCGTACGTCGGCGGGGGCGCCGTCCGCCGTGTCCTCGTGGCCGCAGCCCGCCAGCGCGGCGGGGGCGAGCACCGCGAGGCACACGCCCGCGCCCGCCGCCGCCCGCGCGCTCCGCCCACGCCCCTGCCCTCGACCAGCCACGTTCCCGATCGTACGGGGGCCCGCGGCCGCCGCCCCGGTCCGTGCGGCCGAAGACCGTCGATCAGACCCGTGTCACGGACGACACCGGCATCATCCCCACCGGGTCGTAGCGCACCGCCGCGCCGGGGTAGGGCGCGTGCACGACCTGGCCGTTGCCGACGTACATGCCGATGTGGCTGGCGTCGTCGCGGTAGGCGACGAGGTCGCCGGGCTGCGCCTGGCCGAGCGGCACCCGCCGGCCCGCGCCCGCCTGGGCCTGCGAGGTGCGGGGCAGGCCGACGCCCGCCTGCGCGTAGGACCACTGGGTCAGGCCCGAACAGTCGAACCCGGTGGGGCCGTTGGCGCCCCACACGTACGGCTTGCCGACCGCCGAGCGGGCCGCGGCGATGGCGGCGGCAGCGCGCCCCGACGCCGGGGCTCCGGCGCCCGCGAGGTCGGGCATGTCGGCGCGGCCGGAGCGGGAGGACCGGTCGTCCCGCTCGCGCTCCGCCTGCGGCAGTGAGTTGAGCAGCTGGCGGGCCTTGGCGAGCTTGGTCTCGACGGTGCGCTTGTGGTGGGCGACCGTCTTGCGGCTCTCCTCGAGCTCGGTGAGCTTGCGGGTGGCCTCGGAGCGCTCCTGGGCGAGTTCGCGCTGGGCCCGCTGGAGCTTGGTGAGTTCGCCGCTCTGCCGGGCGCTGATGCGGTCGAGCGCGGCGGCCCGGTCCAGATAGCCGTCGGGGTCGGAGGAGAGCATCAGGGCGAGCGTGGGGTCGATGCCGCCCGAGCGGTACTGGGCACCGGCGAGCGAACCGAGGGCGCCGCGCATCGCGTTGATGCGCTCCTGGCCTCTCGCGACCTTGTCCTTGGCCCGTTCGACCTGGTCGCGCAGCGTGTCCGCGCGCTCGTCCGCCTTGTTGTACGCCTCCGTCGCCTTCTCGGCCTGCTCGTAGAGGCGGTCCACCTTGGCCTTGGTGTCGGACCGCGGGTCCTGCGGGGCGGCGCCCGCGGGTGCCGCGGCCAGGGCCGCCGCGGCGGCCGCGGCGGACAGGACGGTGATGGTGGCGGTGCGTACGCACCGGTCGGGACCGGTGGGTGCTGCGGGACGGCGATGGGATCCCACGGGAAGCCGCTCTCCCTTCCGCTGGAACGGACCCCCGCCGGGCGGGGGACTGTCGGCTCCCCCGCGCGGGGCGGGGGCCGCTCCCCGGGTGTCGGGGAACGCGCGCGACAGTAGCGGCGTGATCAGGTCGCGACCAAAGACCTCGAGCGCCTACGCACAGTGACGCCCCGCCTCTGACGCAGGTCATCGGCGGGGCGCGGGGTCAGCGGAGGTTACCGGAATTCGCCCGATCGGACGGTGCGTCGGGCGCCGTTGGGGGCGGACGTCAGATGCGGACGCCGAACTGGTACGGCATGTTGTTGATCGACTCGTAGCGGACCACGGCGCCGGTGCGCGGCGCGTGCAGGACCTGGCCGTTGCCCGCGTAGAAGCCGACGTGGTGCAGGTCGCCGTAGAAGATGACGAGGTCGCCGACGCGCAGGTCGCTCTGCGAGGCGATGCGCGTGCCGTAGTTGGCCTGGGCCTGCGAGGTGCGCGGGATGTTCATGCCGGCCTGGGCGTAGGCCCAGGAGGTGAGGCCGGAGCAGTCGAAGGAGGAGGGTCCTGTCGCGCCGTAGACGTAGGGCGAGCCGATCTTGCTCTGCGCGGCGGCGTACGCGGACGAGGCGCGGCCCGAACCCTTGGCGGGGGCGCGGCCCTTGGAGTCGGGCTTGTCCATGGCCTGGCGCTCGGAGTCGCGCGAGGCGCGGTCCTCCTTGGCCTTCAGGGCGGCCCGCTCGGCGGCGGACAGGGAGTTCAGGAGGCGCTGCGCCTCACCGAGCTTGCCCTGGACTTCCTTCTTCTTCTTGCCGAGTTCGGTGCGCGTGGTGGCGAGGTCGCCGAGCTTGTCCGCGGCCTCCTTGCGCTGCTGCGCGAGGGTGCGCTGCTTGGCCTGGATCTTCTTCAGGGCCTCGGCCTGCTTGCTGCTGAGCTGGTCGAGCGCGGAGGCCTTGTCCAGGTAGTTGTCCGGGTCGGACGAGAGGAACAGCTGCAGGGAGGGGTCGATGCCGCCGGAGCGGTACTGGGCGCTGGCGAGCGAACCGACGCCGCTGCGCAGGTCGTTGAGGTCGTCCTGACCACGGGCGACCTTGTCCTGCAGGGTGTCGACCTGCTTCTCCAGCTTCTCCTGCTTCTCCTTGGCGCCGTTGTACTTCTCGGTCGCCTTCTCGGCCTCTTCGTAGAGCTTGTCGACCTTGGACTTGACCTCGTCCTTGCTCGGCTTCTCGTTCGGCGCGGCGTTCGCGGCCTGGGAGGTGAGCGCGACGGCCGCGGCGGCGGTCGCGGTCAGCACGGTCACACGGGCGCGGCCCGGCTGCTTGGGTCGACGGTGTGACGCCACGAAGGCGGCTCCTTCGATGAGTGATCAACAGAGCGGAGGTCTGGGCGTGACCCTAGTGACCAGCCGATGATCAGATCAAATCCTGACCATGAAAAAGTCCGGCGCCAAGCGTTTTCTTTACGAAGAATCGACGTTCGGTAGCGGTCATTTGACGCTCCGTCCCGCACACCTATGACCCAATTCGGGCATACGGTACGGGAGTTGCGGATGGGGTTCAGCCCCGCGAAAGCCGCTTCAGAAGCACCGCGGACGCCACCGGGCGCGCCCCCGCCTTGGCGATCCCGTCGGCCACCTCGCGGTCGGTCGACACGACGATGACGGGCCGCCCCGGCGGTTCGGCGCGCACCAGCTGCCGGATCAGCTCGTCCGCCGTCACCCCGGCCTTGGAGAAGAGCACCCTGACCCCGCGCGGCGGCGCGAGCAGCACCGGCGCGGCCAGCTCGGCGCCGTCGAAGACGCAGGTCACCTCGGCCCCGCTCTGCAGCGCGAGCTGGGAGAGGGAGCCGAGCAGGCGCAGTCGCTGCTTCTCCAGGGGCATCGTGGGATAGCCGGTCTTGGTGACGTTGTAGCCGTCGACGACCAGATGCGCCTGCGGCAGGGCGAGCAACTGGTCGAGAATGGCCGGATCGTTCTCCGACAGCGCGCGGGCGGCGATGTCCTTCGGCGTCATCCGGCCGGGCTCGACGGCGTCGACGGTCTCGGCGGGCCGCACCGACACCGGTGGCAGGGCCAGTTCGCGGCGCAGCCCCTGGGCCGCCTCGAGGACCGTGTCGAGCAGCAGCCGCACCCGCATGTCCTCCACGCTGCGGCCCTCGCGCGCGGCCCTGCGGGTGGCCTCCAGGGCCGCCTCGGCCTCACCGAGGCGGGCCTTGAGGCGCCGCGCCTCGCTCTCGGCGGCGGACAGCTGGGCCTGGCCCTCGGCGCGCGCGGCGTCGGCCTCGGCGGCCGCCTTGCGCAGCGCCGCCTCGCCGCGCTTGATGTCGCTGAGCGCGCCGCGCAGTTTGCGGTGGGTGGCGTCGGCCTCGCGCTTGGCCGCGTCCAGCTCGGCGCGCAGGCGCTCGGTCTCGGCCTTGGTGTGGGTGCGGGCGGCGGCCAGCTCGGCGCGAAGGCGCTCCAGTTCGGCCCGGGTCTCCTCGTCGGCCCGTTCGGCGTCCGCGCGCTGGGCCTCCTCGCCCGCGGCGGTGACGAGCTTCACCCAGCCGAGCGGGCGCAGCACATAGGCGGCGGCCGCGACGTCCAGCGGGTCGGCGGCGGGCGGCGGCGTGCCGCTGTCCAGGGCCTCGGCCAGCTCGGGCTGGGCCTCGCGCAGGCGTTCGCCGATGCGCTGGCGGAACAGCGGGTCGCTCTCCAGGGCGGCGGCCATGGCGTTGGCCGCGAACTTCACCCGCCTGCTCGGGGTGAAGCGCGCGTACTGACGCAGCTGAGGTGGCAGTTCGGCGACCGTGAGGCCGCCGAAGCCGTCCGACACGATCTGTACGACCGCCCGCCGCACGCCGTCGGGCAGCGGACGGTCGAGCACCTCAGCGGCGCCGTCCTCCGGCGTTCCGCCCGCGCTCTCCACCATCGGTCACCCCACTAGCTGTGCGGGGCCCGCTCCCGTTTCAGGAGCCGGCCCCGGGCCTGTCCACGAGTTCCACCTGGTCCACCGCGTTGCACCATCGGCAGCGGACCGACTCGATGGTCTCACTGACCACCTCGCGTTCTTCGACCTTCGGCGCTCCGGCCAGGTCGAGGTGCACGTATTCGACGACCTTCGAGGAGCGGGTCACGTCGAAGCGCGTGAGGTTGCCGCAGAGGGCGCAGCGCCATCGGGTGGTTTCGGTCGGCAGGGGAACCGTCATCGTGACGTTCGCTTTCCTTCGGGAACCGTGGTGCGTATTGCCCGTAACCCTAAGGCCTGCGTAAGGGGCTCCGTACGCACATGGGTGGGCGAGGCGATATGACCTGATCGCTGCCGTTACGTCATGCTCTGTTGATGATCACTGCGTGGGTCCCGGCCGTCGGCCGGATGGTCGGGCGACAGACGGCTCCGGTGACGTACGCGCTGATCGTCGCGTGCTGTCTGATCTTCCTGATCTCCCCGGGCTCCGGTCTCAACCCCGCCTACGGCACCGGCGACGAGCTGATCGCCGCGCAGCGGGCCTACTTCGAGCGCTGGGGGGTGGTACCCGTCGAACTCCTCAGCGGGAAACCACGGGCCGCGCTCACCGCCGTGACGGCGCTGTTCGTGCACGGCGGCTGGCTGCATCTGCTCGGCAACATGCTCTTCCTGTACGTGTTCGGGGTGATGGTCGAGGAACGCATGGGCCACCTCCAGTACGCGCTCTTCTACCTCGGCTGCGGGTCCCTCGCCCTGCTCGCCTACGCGATCGCGCACGCGGACTCCGGCCAGACCCTGGTGGGCGCCTCGGGGGCGATCTCCGCCGCGCTCGGCGCCTTTCTCTATCTCTTCCCGAAGGCGCGGGTCACCAGCCTCTTCCCGTTCCTGTTCTTCCTGCCGCTGCGGTTTCCCGCATGGGTGGTGCTGCCGTTCTGGGTGGCGCTGCAGTGGGCGGCCGCGGGGCAGGAGCGGCAGGGGCCGGGGGTGGCGTATCTGGCGCACCTGGTGGGCTTTTCCTTGGGGTTTGTCTACGCCTGGGGGCGGGGTCGGGGGGCAAGTAGAGTGAAAGCCTCTGGAACGGCCACCGAGGGAGACAGTCAGCCGTGATCACCGCGATCGTGCTCATCAAGACCAGCGTGGACCGGATCCCCGAGATCGCCGAGTCGATCGCCGCCCTCGACTGCGTCAGCGAGGTCTTCTCCGTCACCGGCACCTACGACCTGATCGCGATGGTCCGCGTGTCCCGCCACGACGACCTGGCGGACGTCATCCCCGGCCGGATCAGCAAGATCCCCGGCGTGGAGGGCACGGACACGCACGTGGCGTTCCGTACGTACTCGCAGCACGACCTGGAAGCGGCGTTCGCGATCGGCCTGGACTCCTAGCCCCTCCCCCGGTCCGGCGGCGGGGCACGTGTGCCGGGCCGCTCCCGGATGAGGGATTCTTCATCTGCGGCTCATGCTGACGACCCGGTACGCCACGCACCATCGCCGCCATGGTCTTCTCCCATCGCATCGCGGCCCTGGCGGCCGTCGTGGCGATTCCGCTGGGCATCGCCGTGACGAGCTACGCCCTCACCGACAGCCCCACCTCGCCCAAGGTGCCCCCCAAGGTCGAACTGGACAGCGGCTCCCCGTCCACCGCGCCGACGAAGCCGCAGCCGACCCCCAGCGACCAGGTGGTCTCGCCGCCCCCGGTCGGCGAGAACTCCACGGACGGCGGGGGCAACCAGGACGATCAGGGCGACGATGACGACGAAGGCAGCACCGGATCCCACACCCCCGGATCGACCGGCAAGCCCGGCTCCTCCGGGGACGACGACGCGGACGACGGACCCGGCGACGACTGACCCGGCGACCGGCCCGACGCCCGGCCCGGCGGCGACCGACCCGGCCACGACGGCCGAGCCGCCCGGCCCCGCGCAACGCCGCATCTCCGCGCGCGTCCGCATCCTGCTCTGGCTGCTCCTGGTGATGGCGGTCGCGCTCGCCGCGGTGGCCGCGACCACCCGCTCGATCCTGCTGCGCGACGTCGACCACCGCGTCGACCGGCTGCTCACCCAGGAGACCGGCGAGTTCACCAACTTCGTGAACCGGGGCATCGATCCGGACACCGGCAAGGGCTTCACCGACCCGCGCAAGCTGCTCAAGGTCTTCCTGGAGCGGCAGTACGCGGACCCCGACGAGGAACTGATCGGCCTCGTGCGCCGGGAGGGCGCGGGCCCGGCCCAGCTCAGCCAGCCCCGGGAGCTCTCGGTGCGCGACCCGCTGCACCGCGACCCCGCGGCCCGGCGTGCGATCTTCGCGGCGGACGGCTCCACGGGCACCCTGGACCGCGACTCCGGCGAGCTGCGCTGGGCCAAGGTCGAGGTGGCCCGCTACGGCGACGAGCCGGAGGCGGCGTTCGTCGTCGCCTTCCACCCGGCCGCCGAACAGGCCAAGGCGGACGACGTGTTCCGCATCCTGCTCGCCATCTCCGGCGTCGCCCTCGTCCTGACGACGGGCATCGCGTGGGCCGTCGCCGGGCGCATCCTCAAACCCGTACGCCTGGTGCGCACCGCCGCCGCCCAGCTCACCGAGCAGGACCTGACCCGGCGCATCCCCGTGCACGGCAAGGACGACATCGCCGCGCTCGCCGACACCTTCAACGGCATGCTGGACCGCCTGGAGCGCGCGTTCGCCGCGCAGCGCGAGTTCGTCGACGACGCCGGGCACGAGCTGCGCACCCCCATCACCATCGTCCGCGGCCACCTGGAGCTGATGGGGGACGACCCGGCGGAGCGCGAGGAGACGGTCCGCCTGGTCACCGACGAGCTGGACCGGATGAGCCGGATCGTCGAGGACCTGCTGCTCCTCGCCAAGGCCGAGCGCCCGGACTTCATCCGGCCGGAGCCGGTGCAGCTCGCCGAGCTGACCGCCGACGTCTTCGTGAAGGCCCGCGCCCTCGGCGAGCGCGGCTGGGAACTGGCCGAGGTCGCCGACCGCGAGGCCCGGCTCGACCCGCAGCGCATCACCCAGGCGATGGTCCAGCTCGCCCAGAACGCCGTGCAGCACACGGTGCCCGGCGGGCGGATCCGCGTCGGCTCGCGCCTGGTGTCCGGGCGGATCGAGCTGTACGTCGCCGACAGCGGTCCGGGCGTCCAGGCACAGGACGCCGAGGTCATCTTCGAACGCTTCCGGCGCGGCACGTCCCGGCGCGGGGCCAGGACCAGCGGCGCGGGGCTCGGGCTCTCGATCGTCCGCGCGATCGCCCGCGGCCACCGCGGCGAGGTCCGGCTGCGCCCCACCGACGGCGGCGGCGCCACCTTCGTACTCGTACTGGAGGACCAGACATGAGCCGCGCCGCGCGAACCGGAGGCCGTACATGAGCCGGGTGCTGATCGTGGAGGACGAGGAGCGCATCGCCTCCTTCGTCGACAAGGGGCTGCGGGCCAACGGCTTCACGACGACGATCGTGGGCGACGGCGACGCGGCCTACGACTACGCCCTCACCGGCGGCTTCGACCTGATCCTCCTGGATATCGGCCTGCCGGGCCGGGACGGCTTCACCGTGCTCCGGGAGCTGCGCGAGGCGCGGGTGTCGGTTCCGGTGATCGTCCTGACGGCGCGCGACTCCGTGCGCGACACGGTCGCCGGGCTCGAAGGCGGCGCGGACGACTGGATGACGAAGCCGTTCCGGTTCGAGGAGCTGCTCGCGCGGGTGCGCCTGCGGCTGCGCACGGCGGCCCGGGCGCCCGAGGTGACCGTGTTGCGCAGCGGCGAGGTGACACTGGACCTGCGCACGCGCAGGGCCCGTTCGGGCGAGCGCACGGTGGACCTGACGGCGCGTGAGTTCGTGCTCCTGGAGCTGTTCCTGCGCCATCCGGGGCAGGTGCTCTCCCGGGAGCAGATCCTGTCCCACGTGTGGGGCTACGACTTCGACCCGGGGTCGAACATCGTGGACGTGTACGTACGGGCGCTGCGCAAGAAGCTCGGGGCGGAGCGGGTGGAGACGGTGCGGGGCATGGGGTACCGGCTGCCCGGGTGACCGCCGGGGACCTGGTGCGGGCCGCCGGTGAAGTTCCTTTCATCTTCGGCTCATTGGAGGCTCACGGCGCGCCGAGACGCTGAGTGCCGTGACCTTGACCCTGCGGCAAACGATCCTGCTCTGCCTGGCCCTGAGCCTGTGCGCGCTCCTCGTCGTCCCCGGCAACTTCCCCGGCCTGAGCGGTGACGCCCGCCTCACCCTCGCCGTCTTCGCGCTGGCCACCTGCGCCTGGATCGGCACGCCGATCGACGACACGTACATCGCGCTCGGCGCGGGCCTCGCCCTCACCGCCACCGGCGTGATCAGCAGCGACACCCTCTTCGGGACCCTCGGCGACGAGACGGTGTGGCTCCTCATCTGCGCGTTCGTGCTCGCCGCCGCCGTGGCGCGCAGCGGGCTCGCGGGGCGGGCGGCGGCGTTCCTCGTCAGCGGGGCGCGCAGCGTGCGCCAGCTGACGCATCTGACGACCGCCGCCCTGGTCGTCACGGCCTTCGCGGTCCCGGCCACCTCCGGGCGTGCCGCGCTCGCGCTGCCGGTGTTCCTCGCGCTCGCCAAGGTCCTGGCCGACCGCAAACGGCTCGTCGTGATGCTGGCGCTGCTGTTCCCGACCGTGATCCTGCTGTCCGCCGTCGCGACCCTGATCGGCGCGGGCGCGCATCTGATCACCGTGTCGGTCCTGTGGGAGGCCACCGGCGAACGCATCGGCTTCACCCAGTGGTTGCTGCTCGGCCTGCCCCTCGCCATAGCGTCCTCGCACCTGGCGGCCGAGGCCGTGCTGTGGACGACGACCCGCCGCGACGACCGCACGGGCCCCGTCCACATCACCGCCGAGCAGATCCAGGAGCACAGCGAACACCCCGTCACCGGCCCCTGGGAGCCCGCCGAGACGCGCTGCGCCCTGCTCCTGGCCACCGTCGTCGCCCTGTGGTGCAGCGAGCCCCTGCACCAAGTGCCGCCCGCCGTGGTCGCGTTGATCGGCGCAGTCGTCGCGTCCTCGCCCGCGCTCGGCACCGTACGCCTGAAGGACGCCCTGAAGACCGTGCCGTGGGCGCTGCTCCTCTTCATGGCGGCGACGATGGCGATGGGCGTGGCGCTCGCCGACTCGGGCGCGGCGAAGTGGCTGGTGTCGGGGCTTCCCGTGGACCTGCCGCCCGGTCTGTTCCTGGCCGCCGTCATCGCCGTCAGCACGGCGGCCCACCTGGTGCTCCAGTCCCGCTCGGCCCGCTCGTCCGTCCTGGTGCCGCTGGTGGTCGCGGCCGCCGTGGGCGCGGGCGTGAACCCGGTCGCGGCCGCGCTCGCGTCCACGGCGGCCGCCGGCTTCTGCCACACGCTGCCCGCCTCCGCGAAGCCGGTGACGCTCTTCGCCGAGATACCCGGCACGCCCACCTACACCCCGCGCGACCTGCTGCGCCTGTCCGCCGTCCTGGCACCCCTGACGGCCGCGCTCGTCCTGCTGTTCGCCCTCGCGGTGTGGCCGCTGCTCGGCGTGCCCGTCGTGCGCTGAGCCCCGGCCCGGCCGCCCGGGCTTCGCGGGCCGCTCGGAGCCCGCCCCCCCACCCTCCGTCGTTCGTTCACCAGTCAAGGAGTACGTCCATGCCCCTCACCCGTTTCGCCGTCGCGCCCAGCGGCTTCAAGGAGTCCCTGTCCGCCCAGTCCGTCGCGGAGGCCATCGCCGCCGGGGTGCGGCGCGTCGTGCCGGACGCAGAGGTCGACCTCATCCCGCTGGTCGACGGCGGCGAGGGCACCGCGCAGGCGCTTGCGGCGGCGACCGGGGGCCGTCTGGTGGCGCTGCCCGCGACGGGCCCCGTGGGCGAGCGCATCGGCACCCACTTCGCCCTCCTCGGCTCCGGCACCGCCGTGGTCGAGATGGCAGCGGCGGCGGGCCTCGGCCTGGTCCCGCGGGATCTGCGCGACCCGGGCGCCACCACCACGTACGGCGTCGGCGAGCTGATCCGCGCCGCCCTCGACACCGGCGCCCGGCGCATCCTGGTGGGCTGCGGCGACTCGGGCACGTCGGACGGGGGCGCGGGCGCGCTGCAGGCCCTCGGCGCCCGGCTCCTGGACGAGGACGGCTGGGAGCTGCCGTACGGCGGGCGGGAGTTGATGCGGCTGCACCACATCGACACCAGCGGCATCGACCCGCGCCTCGCGGACACCGAGCTGCTCGTCGCCTGCAACCCGCACAACGTCCTGTGCGGCGAGCACGGCGTGGCCCGCGTCTTCGGCCCGCAGAAGGGCGCGACCCCCGCCCAGGTAGAGCAGCTCGCGGCGGGCCTTGAGCACTGGGCGTACGTCCTGACCCGCGACCTGAACGTCACGACCGACCTCTACCGAGGCGTCGGGACCGGCGCGTCCGGAGGCCTCGGCGCGGGCCTCGCCGCGCTCGGCGCCCGGCTGCTGCCCCGCTTCGACGTGCTCCTCGACCATCTGGACCTGGACGCCCGCCTGGCCCGCGCCGACCTGGTCGTCACCGCCGAGGGCGCCCTGGACCACCAGACGCCGCGCGGCAAGGTCCCGGCCGAGGTGGCCCGGCGCGCCAAGCGGTTCGGGCGGCCGGTCCTGGTGCTCGCGGGCACCATCGGGGACGGGGCGCACGCGGTCCGGGAGCTGGGTGTGGACGCCTACAGCGCGATCCTGCCCGCCCCGGTGTCGCTCCCGGAGGCGCTGAGCCGGGGCGGCGAGTTCCTGACGGACGCGACGGAGCGCGCCCTGCGCATGATCGTCCTGGGGTCCCGGCTGCGGCGTCAGGCCGCCGTGGCCTCAGCGGCGGCCTCGGTGCCGGTGTCCGGCACGCAACGCCCGTCCTCCGTGCGGTAGTTCCAGCGCGCCCCGTCGGTCACCAGCTCGCGGACGGCGCGCACGAAGCGCTCCACGTGCTCGTCGGGGGTGCCCGCGCCGAAGCTCACCCGGATCGCGTTCAGGGACCGCTCGCCGGGCGCGGCCTCCGGGGCGCCGCACTCGCCGGGCTCGTCGGGGGCGCCGCCGAGGAGGGTGCGCACGAGCGGGTGGGCGCAGAAGAGGCCGTCGCGCACCCCGATGCCGTACTCGGCGGACAGGGCGGCCGCGAAGTGCGAGCTGTTCCAGCCGTCCACGACGAACGAGATGACGCCCACGCGCGGCGCGTCGTCCCCGAACAGGGAGAGCACCCGCACCTGCGGCACCGCCGCGAGCCCCGCGGTGACCGTCGCGATCAGGTGCCGCTCCCGCTCCACGAGCGCGTCGAACCCGGCCTCGTCCAGGGCCTTGCAGGCGGAGGCGATGGAGTAGGCGCCGATCACGTTGGGCGAACCGGCCTCGTGCCGGGCCGCCGTGTCGTGCCACTCGACGTCCACTCCCCCGTCGGCGCGCCGCGCGACCTTCCGGGAGGCGCCGCCACCGGCGAGGTACGGCTCGGCGCCCTGCAGCCAGTCGGCCCGCCCGGCGAGCACACCGGAGCCGAAGGGCGCGTACAGCTTGTGCCCGGAGAAGGCGACCCAGTCGACGTCCAACTCCGCGATGTCCACGCGGTGGTGGGGCGCCAGCTGGGCGGCGTCGAGGACGATGCGGGCGCCGTGCGCGTGCGCGGCGGCGGCCAGCTCGCGCACGGGCCACAGCTCACCGGTGACGTTCGAGGCGCCGGTGACGCACACCAGGGCGGGGCCGTAGGGGTCGCGGTCGGCGAGGGCGCGCTCCAGGGTGTGGACGGCCTCGTCGTGGGTGCGCGGGGCGTCGAGGTAGGTGACGCGGGCGTCGCGCCAGGGCAGCAGCGAGGCGTGGTGCTCGGTCTCGAACACGAAGACCTGGCAGTCGGCGGGCAGGGCGGCGGCGAGCAGGTTCAGCGAGTCGGTGGTCGACCGCGTGAACACCACCTGGTCGGCATCGCGGCAGCCCAGGAACTCGGCGACGGTCTTCCGCGCGTTCTCGAACAGGTCGGTCGACAGCTGCGACAGGTACCCGGCGCCGCGGTGCACGCTTCCGTAGTACGGCGCGTACGCGGCCACGTCGTCCCAGACCCGCTGCAGGGCCGGGGCGCTGGCGGCGTAGTCGAGCGCGGCGTAGGTCACCTCGCCGCCGGTGACGAGGGGGACGGTGACGTCGCGGCCGAGGACCGGCAGCGGGGCACAGACGGCGGGGTCGGCGGCGACAGTGGTGGCAGACATGGCGAACTCCCGTGAGAGGTGAGCGAATTCGCTGCGCGACGCGCGTACGACGTACGGCGGCGACCGGCTCAGCGATGAAGGAGAAGAGGTGCGAAAAGGTGCGCGGAAGAGGGGCGTCGACGCCCTATCGCATTCGCTTGCTCACGAGACTGCTCCCTTGAGGACCAGGACCCCAGGGTTCAGAAGGGGTCCGCGCTTGCGGCGAACCTTGCTGTCCACCGCCTGGTCTTCACCCGGGGCACCCCGCCACGGACGGAGGGTTGCCGGACAGCGGGCCGGGGCCGTAGTCGCTGTCACTCATGACCTGCCCAGCATCTTGCCACACGATCTTGAACCCGCAACACAGCAGTCCAGAATCCGGACTGCGACGTACACCACACGCCCCGTAAGGGGCGCGGGGAACTGCGCGACCAGCGCACGAAAAGCCGCAGACGCGTCTGCGGAGTACCTGGCAGATGCGTCTGCGGCTTCGCTGTGGCTGGTCGCGCAGTTCCCCGCGCCCCGTACGGGGCGCACCACCCCGCCCCGCTGACGGGGCTAGCTGTTACTCGCCGCCACCCAGCGCGCCAGCGCACCCTTCGCTGCCCCGGAGTCGATGGCGTCGGCCGCCTTGGCCATCCCCGTCCTGATCCGCCCCGCCAGGGACCCTTCGCCCGGCTCCAGGGCGACCAGCGCCGCCGCGGCGTTGAGCAGCACCGCGTCCCGCACGGGCCCCGTCTCACCGTCCAGGAGCCGCCGCGCGACCTCCGCGTTGTAGGAGGCGTCGGCGCCCCGCAGCGCCTCGACCGGCACCAGGTCGATGCCGACGTCCCGGGGGTCGAAGGCCTCCTCGTGGACGCCCCCGTCCCGTACCACCCACACCCGCGACGTGGCCGTCGTCGTCAGCTCGTCGAGCCCGTCGTCACCGCGGAAGACGAGCGCCGACGAGCCGCGCTCGGCGAGGACGCCGGCGAGGATCGGCGCCATCCGCGCGTCGGCGACACCGGTGGCCTGGGCCCGCACCCTGGCCGGGTTGGTGAGCGGGCCGAGGAAGTTGAAGGTGGTCCGGATGCCCAGCTCGCGCCGCGCGGGCGCCACGTGCCGGAGCGCGGGGTGGAACTTCACCGCGAAGCAGAAGGTGATCCCGGCCTCCTCGGCGACCTCCCGCACCCGTCTGGGGGTGAGCTCCAGGTTCACGCCGAGCTTCTCCAGGACGTCGGAGGCGCCGCTCGCGGAGGACGCCGCGCGGTTGCCGTGCTTGACGACCTTCGCGCCGGTCCCGGCGACGACGATCGCCGACATGGTGGAGATGTTCACGGTCTTGGCGCCGTCGCCGCCGGTGCCGACGATGTCGACGCTCGGCCCGGGCACGTCGATGGTGTGGGCGTGCTCGTACATCGTCCGGACCAGGCCGGAGATCTCCTCGACGGTCTCGCCCTTGGCGCGCAGCGCCACCGCGAAGCCCGCGATCTGCGCGTCCGTGGCCTCACCGCTCATGATGCGGTCCATGGCCCAGGCCGTGTCGTCCGCGCTCTGGTCGCGCCCGTCGAGCAGCCCGTTCAGTACGTCGGGCCAGGAACGGGCCGCCGCGGTGTCGCCTCCTGCGGGGGTCACAGCGCTCATGGCCGCTCCTGGGTTCGTAGACGAAGACTTCCCAAGCTTCTTGGGGTGGGTCCACCCTATCCAGCCCCCAGGACGGCAAAGAGCCCCGTCCATGCACTGGACGGGGCTCCTGCCGTGGCGACCTTCGGGTCAGCGCCTGGTGGCGCTCAGGTGATCAGTGGTGGCCGTGGCCGCTCGTGATCTCCTTGTACTCCTCCGCGGTGGGCTTCGGGATCTGGCTGTCCTCGCCGTAGAAGCCCTTGGAGAGCTTCGCCCGCAGCTTCTGCGGACCCTTGACCTTGCGCTCCACGCCGTTCTCGTCGACCGTCGGGCCGATCTCGAGCGGCTGGTACTGCTCGTGCGCGGTCAGGGTGTGCAGCTGCTCCTTGTTGAGCGGCTCGTGCACCTCGATGAACTCACCGTGCGGCAGGCGCTTGATGATGCCGGACTCGCGTCCGTGCAGCACCTTGTCCTTGTCGCGCCGCTGCAGGCCCAGGCAGATCCGCTTGGTGACGATGAACGCGATGACCGGTCCGGCGAAGAAGAAGATCCGGACGAACCAGGTGATCGAGTTGATCGACAGGTGGAAGTGGGTGGCCCACAGGTCGTTTCCACCACCGACGAGCAGGACGAAGTACCACGTCATCCAGGCCACACCGAAGGCGGTGCGGGTCGGGGCGTTGCGCGGGCGGTCCAGGATGTGGTGCTCGCGCTTGTCCCCGGTGACCCAGGCCTCGATGAACGGGTAGACCGCGATGGCCACGAGGACCAGCGGGAAGATGATCAACGGAATGAACACACCCAGGACGAGCGTGTGTCCCCAGAGGTTGATCTCCCAGCCCGGCATGACACGGATCAGGCCTTCGGAGAAGCCCATGTACCAGTCCGGCTGGGCACCCGTGGACACCTGGTCCGGACGGTAGGGCCCGAGAGCCCAGATCGGGTTGATCGTGGCGATCGCCGAGACGGCCGCGATGACACCGAAGACCAGGAAGAAGAAGCCTCCGGCCTTGGCCATGTAGACCGGGAGCAGCGGCATGCCGACGACGTTCTTGTTGGTCTTGCCGGGGCCCGCGAACTGCGTGTGCTTGTGGTAGAAGACCAGGATCAGGTGCGCCACCACGAGGCCGAGCATGATGCCCGGCAGCAGCAGGATGTGGACCGAGTAGAACCGCGCCACGAAGTCGCCGCCGGGGAACTCCCCGCCGAACAGGAACATCGAGAGGTACGTTCCGACGATCGGCACCGACAGGACGGCACCCTGCATGAAGCGGACACCGGTGCCCGACAACAAGTCGTCCGGGAGCGAGTAACCGGTGAAGCCGGTGAACATGCCGAGGACGAACAGCAGGAAGCCGAACAGCCAGTTGACCTCGCGCGGCTTGCGGAAGGCGCCCGTGAAGAAGACGCGCATCATGTGCACGAACATCGCCGCGAGGAAGATCAGCGCCGCCCAGTGGTGGATCTGCCGGATCAGCAGACCACCGCGCACATCGAAGGAGATGTGCATGGTCGAGTTGAACGCCTCGGACATCAGCTGGCCCTGCAGGGGCACGTAGCTGCCGTGGTACTCCACCTCGTTCATCGACGGGTGGAAGAACAGCGTCAGATACACACCCGTGAGGATGATGATGATGAAGCTGTAGAGGCAGATCTCACCGAGCATGAAGGACCAGTGGTCCGGGAAGATCTTGCGCATGTTGGCCTTGGCCAGGGAGTAGATCCCGAGTCGGCCGTCGGCCCAGTCGGCGACCCGCTCACCGGCGGGCGCCTTCTTGCGTGAGTCGGCGGCCGGGGCCTCGGTCGCCGTGGTGTTCTCGGTGCTCATCCGCGCTCCCAGAAGGCAGGACCGACGGGCTCTTCGAAGTCGCCGTGCGCCTCGAGGTAGCCCTCCTCGTTCACGCCGATCTTCAACTGCGGAAGGGCGTGACCGGCGGGGCCGAAGATGACTCGGGCGCCGTCGGAGAGGTCGAAGGTGGACTGGTGGCACGGGCAGAGCGCGTGATGCGTCTGCTGCTCGTACAGGGAGATCGGGCAGCCCACGTGGGTGCAGATCTTGGAGTACGCGACGACACCCTCGTGCGACCACGCCAGCTCGCGCTTGTCCTTGATGTTGTCCGGCTGGATCCGGACGATCATCAGGGCCGCCTTGGCGATCTGGGTCTGGAAGTCGTGGTCGTGCTCCTCCAGGCCCTCGGGCTTGGCGAAGGTGAGCGAACCGACCGGGATGTCCGCGGGGCGCAGCGGCTCGTTCGTGTTCATGTTCACGAGCAGCTTGCCCTTGGACCACAGGGTGTGCCGCAGCTTGTCCTCCGGCAGCGGACCGAGGTCACGCAGCAGGACGACACCCGAGAGCGGTACGAGGGTGAGCGCGCCGAACATCGTGTTGCGGATCAGCTTGCGCCGACCGAGCTGCGACTCCTTGGCGCCCGCCGCGAAGTCCGCCATGACCTTGGCCTTGACCTCGGGCTCGGCCTCGATGGGGTGCCGGTCGTCGGCGACCTCCACGTCGGACATCAGGGTGCGGGCCCAGTGGACCGCGCCCGCGCCGATGCAGAAGAGCGCCACACCGAGGGTCATGCCCAGGGAGAAGTTGAGCGCGCTGATGTGGCCGATGGGCCAGATGTAGACGCTCTTGTCGACCGGGAAGGCCACGTACGAGGCGATGAAGCCGACGGTGGCCAGCATCGAGATGGTGAACAGGAGCGCGACCGTGCGCTCGGAGCGCCGGGCGGCCTGCTCGTCGATGTCCTGGACGCGGTGCTCGTGGGGCGGCAGCCCCGGGTCCGCGAACGGGTCGGCCTCGTCGGCCACGGCTACCGCGCCGTGGGCGGCGGATTCCTGCTCGCTGGGCAGGTTCTCTTCTGGATTCTCTTGGCTACTCATGACTTCTTGGCCTTTGCGGTCCGGGCGGCGACCCACACGGCGACCGCGATCAGCGCGCCGAGGCCGAAGATCCAGGCGAACAGGCCCTCGCTGACCGGTCCGAGACCGCCCAGCTTGAGACCGCCGGGGCTCTCGGTCTTCTCACCGTTGACCGCGTCGAGGTACGCGATGATGTCCTTCTTGGCCTTCTCCGGCATGGTCGTGTCGGGGAAGGACGGCATGTTCTGCGGGCCCGTCTGCATGGCCTCGTAGACGTGCTTGGGGCTGACGCCCTCCAGGCTCGGAGCGAACTTGCCGTGTGTCAGCGCGCCGCCTTCACCGGTGAAGTTGTGGCACTGGGCGCAGTTGGTGCGGAACAGTTCGCCGCCCTTGGCGATGTCGGCGCCCTCGGGGCTGACCTGCTTCTCGGTGGGGATGTTGGGTCCCGCGCCGAGCGAGGCGATGTACGCGGCGAGCTGGTCGATCTGCGCCTGGCTGTAGATGACCTTCTTCTTGGGCGCCTGGGCGCCCTGCTGCTGGAGCGGCATCCGGCCGGTGCCGACCTGGAAGTCGACAGCGGCGGCGCCCACGCCCACCAGGCTCGGGCCGTCGGAACTGCCCTGACCGCCGGTTCCGTGGCAGCTGGAGCAGCCCACGGCATAGAGCTTCTTGCCCTCGTCGATGGCGAGGGACTGAGCGGTTTCGTCGGCCTGCGCCTTGTCCGCCGGCGCGAACGCGGCGTACAGCCCCCCGGTGGCCGCCAGCGCGAGGAGTAGGACGACGACCGCCGCCAGCGGATGGCGTCGTCGTGCGGAGAGCTTTTTCACGGATTACCCCGGTGTCAGGATCTTCTGCGTCGATGCTTCTGGAATGTGTCGGTACGTCGGGTGCGTCCGCGTGGCCGAGGGCCGCCGCGGTCCCCGCTACCGTCTACTTGATCATGTAGATCGTGGCGAAGAGGCCGATCCAGACGACATCGACGAAGTGCCAGTAGTAGGACACGACGATGGCGGCGGTCGCCTGCTCGTGGGTGAACCTCCTGGCCGCGTAGGTGCGGCCGAGGACCAGCAGGAAGGCGATCAGGCCGCCTGTCACATGCAGTCCGTGGAAGCCGGTGGTCAGGTAGAACACCGAGCCGTACGGGTCGGACGAGAGCGAGAGGCCCTCGTGCTTGACCAGCTCCGTGTACTCGAAGACCTGACCGCCGATGAAGATCGCACCCATGATGAAGGTGACGATGAACCACATCCGGAGCTTCTTCACATCACCGCGCTCGGCGGCGAAAACGCCGAGCTGGCAGGTGAGGGAGGAGAGCACCAGGATCGTGGTGTTCGTCGCCGAGAACGGGAAGTTCAGGCTCGACGCCATTTCCTTCCAGTGATCGGGACCCGTAACCGATCGCAGGGTGAAGTACATCGCGAAGAGGGCCGCGAAGAACATCAGCTCGGAACTCAGCCAGATGATGGTTCCGACGCTGGTGAGGTTCGGTCGATTGACCGGCGGGTGCGCGTGCCCGGTATCTACTGTCGTTGCTGTCGCCACGACCGACATTATGTCGGTCGCTTATCCCGCCCTCACCCCGGGGGGTGCCGTTCGGAGTGTCTGTGGGGTGTGTCCTGCCCGGATGGCCCATCGGAGCGGCGTCCGAAGCGCTGTTGACGGGGTGTCGGGAGGAGTAGCATCCGCGCGAGATGCCCTCGACCAAGCGGAGGAACCATGCAGCCGACCGCCACGGTGCTGGTCTACAGCGACAACGCGAACACCCGTGAGCAGGTCCGCCTGGCCACCGGACGCCGGCCGGCCAGCGATGTCCCAGAAGTCCGCTTCATCGAGTGCGCGACGCTGCCCGCGGTCCTCGCCGAGCTCGAACGGGGCGGGATCGACGTGTGCGTCCTTGACGGCGAGGCCGTCCCCGCGGGCGGCATGGGCGTGTGCAGGCAGATCAAGGACGAGATCTTCCAGGCCCCGCCGGTGCTGCTGCTCATCGGGCGCCCGCAGGACGCCTGGCTGGCCACCTGGAGCCGTGCGGAGGCCGCGGTGACCCTGCCGGTCGACCCGGTGGAGTTCGCGGCCTCACTGGCCGCCCTGCTGCGTGACAGGACGGCCCTGAGCGCCTGACGGGGCTCAGACCGACTGGGGGCGCAGTCTCGCCGCGTCCGCGGGCTTGGAGCCCTCCTTGGCGCCGCCGAGGAGGGCGCTGCCCTCGACCCACTTCTTCCAGCTCACGTTCCAGTCGCCGAATCCGTTCCCGAACGGGTCCATGTCGGCGCCGTAACTGTTGACGACCTTCACGATGTCACCCTGACGGACGGTCTCGTAGAACCACGCGGCGTTGCCGGTGCTCATGCCGGTGCAGCCGTGGCTGGTGTTGGCGTAGCCCTGGGAGCCCACCGACCAGGGGGCGGCGTGCACGTACTCGCCGCTGTCGGTGACCCTCGTCGCGTAGTAGACCATCTTGTCGTAGAAGTCCGAGGCGCCGATGCTGGCGCTGGTCATGCGGACCGCGTACTCCTTGCCCAGGACCACCTTGATGCCGTTGCGCGTCGCGTAGCCGGGCTTGCCGGTGGTGACCGGCATGGAGTTGATCTCCTCGCCGTTGCGGTAGACGGTCATCCAGTGCGAGCCCGCGTCCGTCACCGCCACGATCTTGTCGCCGGTGGTGAAGCGCAGGGGCTTGGTCGCGGTGCCCCAGAGCCTGTCGGTGACCTTGATGCCCTCGAGGTTGCTCTCGACGTCGACGGTGGCGTCGGTGGGCCAGTAGTCCTTGGGGCGGTAGTGCAGCGTCTGGCTGTCCACCCAGTGCCAGGCGCCGTCCGTGGCGGGCTGCGAGCGGACCTTCAGGGCGCGTTCGACGACGGCCCTGGCCTCCTTGCCCTTGACCTTGGCGCTGAGCTTGGCCGTGACGGGCTGGCCGACGCCGTACTTGCCCGCCTCGGGGCCGAAGGTGACCTTCAGCTGCTTCTTCTTGGCGGCCTTGTCCGTGGCGAAGTTCAGGACCTTGCGGCCCGGTGAGCCCTCGTCGTCCTCGGTGCTGACCCGCACCGTGTAGTCCGCGCCCGCCGCGAGGGGCGCCGTGCTGTGCCACCGGGAGCCGTCGGCGGTCAGCTCGCCCGCCACGTAGCGGCCCATGGCGTCGGTGGCCGTGACGTCGGTGATGCGGCCCTCGTCGCCCTGCGCGGTGATTTCGAGCGGCTTGTCGGGGTCCGCCTTCTGGCTGCCCGCGGGGCCGTTGAACGCGATCTGGCTCGCCGCGTCGTACGGCTTGGCCGAGAGCGGATGGCCGTCGCTGCCGCAGGCCGTGGCCCCCGCACCGAGGGCGACCACCAGCATCGTGCAGCTCAGTACCGTGCGGATTCGCGGTGAGTGTCTCATGAGCACACGTTATGAAGATTCGTCAGGACCGGCGCGCCGAGTGACCCGTACGAGGTCCCCCGAAAGGCCGAACGGCCGAACGGCCGAGGGGCCCGGACGCTCCTGACGGAGTGTCCGGGCCCCTCGGGACCGCTGGTGCGGGAGAGCTACTGGTTCTGGTTCTCGCCGCGGTAGTACTCGAAGACCCAGCCCCACAGTCCGATGAGGAGCAGCGGAGCGGAGAAGTACAGCAGCCACCAGCCGAAGACGACGCCCATGAAGGCGAGCGCGCCACCGACGGCCAGGGAGAGCGGCTGCCAGCTGTGCGGGCTGAAGAAGCCCACTTCGCCGGCCTCGTCCGCGACGTCGGCCTCGGTGTTGTCCTGTGCGGAGGCGTCGACACGCCGGGCCGTGAAGGCCAGGTAGTAGCCGATCATGATGCACAGGCCGAAGGCCAGGAAGAGCGCGGTGGTACCGGCGGGCTCCTTCGACCACCAGCCATAGACGATCGCCATGGCCAGTACGAAGACGCTCAGCCAGATGAACATCTTGCCCTGGATCTTCACTTGCCGGCCTCCTTGCCGCCGGCGAGAGCCTTCTCGCCGTGACCGGCGTTCTCGAGCTGGTCGAGAGCGGCGATCTCCGGGTGGTGCAGGTCGAACGCCGGGGATTCGCTACGAATTCGCGGCAGTGTGAGGAAGTTGTGCCGCGGCGGCGGGCAGGACGTCGCCCACTCCAGCGAGCGGCCGTAGCCCCACGGGTCGTCGACCTCGATCTTCTTGCCGTACTTGGCCGTCTTCCAGATGTTGTAGAAGAACGGCAGGATCGACAGGCCGAGCAGGAACGAGGCGATCGTCGAGATCGTGTTCAGGGCGGTGAAGCCGTCCGCGTCCAGGTAGTCCGCGTACCGGCGGGGCATGCCCTCCGCGCCCAGCCAGTGCTGGACGAGGAACGTGCCGTGGAAGCCGATGAACAGCGTCCAGAACGTGATCTTGCCGAGCCGCTCGTCCAGCATCTTGCCGGTGAACTTGGGCCACCAGAAGTGGAATCCGGCGAACATCGCGAACACCACGGTGCCGAAGACGACGTAGTGGAAGTGCGCGACCACGAAGTACGAGTCCGACACGTGGAAGTCCATCGGCGGCGAGGCGAGGATGACGCCCGTCAGACCACCGAAGGTGAAGGTGATCAGGAAGCCGATCGCCCAGAGCATCGGGGTCTCGAAGGACAGGGACCCCTTCCACATCGTTCCGATCCAGTTGAAGAACTTCACGCCTGTTGGCACGGCGATCAGGAACGTCATGAAGGAGAAGAACGGTAGGAGTACGCCGCCTGTGACGTACATGTGGTGCGCCCACACCGTCACCGAAAGGCCGGCGATGGCGATGGTCGCGCCGATGAGACCCATGTAGCCGAACATCGGCTTGCGGGAGAAGACCGGGATGACCTCGGAGATGATTCCGAAGAATGGTAGGGCGATGATGTACACCTCTGGATGGCCGAAGAACCAGAAGAGGTGTTGCCATAGCAAGGCCCCGCCATTGGCCGCGTCGAAGATATGGGCACCGAATTTGCGGTCCGCCTCCAGGGCGAACAGCGCGGCGGCCAGAACCGGGAACGCGAGCAGCACGAGCACGGCGGTGAGCAGCACGTTCCACACGAAGATCGGCATGCGGAACATCGTCATGCCGGGGGCGCGCATGCAGATGATGGTGGTGATGAAGTTGACCGAGCCGAGGATCGTGCCGAAGCCGGAGAAGGCCAGACCCATGATCCACATGTCGGCGCCGATGCCGGGCGACCGGACCGCGTCCGAGAGCGGCGAGTAGGCGAACCAACCGAAGTCCGCGGCGCCGTTCGGGGTGAGGAAGCCACCGACCGCGATCAGCGAGCCGAACAGGTACAGCCAGTAGGCGAACATGTTCAGGCGCGGGAACGCGACGTCGGGCGCGCCGATCTGGAGCGGCATGATCCAGTTCGCGAAGCCCGCGAACAGCGGCGTCGCGAACATCAGCAGCATGATCGTGCCGTGCATCGTGAACGCCTGGTTGAACTGCTCGTTCGACATGATCTGCGTACCCGGGCGGGCGAGCTCGGCGCGCATGAAGAGCGCCATGACGCCGCCGATGCAGAAGAACGCGAACGACGTGACCAGATAGAGCGTGCCGATCGTCTTGTGGTCAGTGGTGGTCAGCCACTTGATGACGACGTTTCCCGGCTGCTTGCGCCTGACCGGCAGCTCGTCCTCGTACGAGTCGGCTGCTGCCGCGGCACCCTGGGGTTCGTTGAGGATGCTCACAGGTTGTTCGTCTCCCGGTTCTTCTCGTGGCCCGTCTGCTCGATGCCGGCCGGGATGTAACCGGTCTGGTTCTTCTTCGCGAGGTCCTCGAGGTGCTTCTGGTAGCGCTCGGGAGAGACGACCTTGACGTTGAAGAGCATCCGGGAGTGGTCGACGCCGCAGAGCTCGGCGCACTTGCCCATGAAGGTGCCCTCCTTGTTCGGAGTGACCTCGAAGGCATTGGTGTGACCCGGGATGACGTCCTGCTTCATGAGGAACGGAACCACCCAGAAGGAGTGGATGACGTCACGCGAAGTCAGTACGAAGCGGACCTTCTCGCCCTTGGGGAGCCAGAGGGTCGGGCCGGGGTTGCCGTTCTGCGGGTTCCGCTCGCCGGGCGTACCGACCTGGTAGACGCCGCCGGCGTTGGCCGGGAAGTCCTTGCGGAACCGGTCCGGAATGGCGTCCAGTTCCTTGGCGGTCCTGGCGTTGTCCTTGTTGGAGCCCTTCACGTTCTCGATGTAGTTGAAGCCCCAGCTCCACTGGAAGCCGACCACGTTGATGGTGTGGGCGGGCTTGTCGTCGAGCTTGAGGAGCTTGGACTCATCGCGTGCCGTGAAGTAGAAGAGCACCGAGACGATGATGAGCGGGACCACCGTGTACAGCGCCTCGATGGGCATGTTGTAACGCGTCTGCGGAGGGACCTCCACCTTGGTGCGGCTGCGCCGGTGGAAGATGATGCTCCACACGATCAGGCCCCAGACCAGCACGCCCGTGGCGAGCGCAGCCGCCCACGAGCCCTGCCAGAGGGAGAGGATCCGCGGAGCCTCCTCCGTGACCGGGGTCGGCATACCAAGGCGGGGAAAGTCCTTGTATGTGCAACCGGTGGCGGTTACCAGGACCAGGCCCGCAGTCAATGCCTGCAGCAGCTTCCGCCGCATCGGGCGCCGCGGCGAGCGGTCGGAGCCGTTGGGACTCACGTAGCGCCTTCCCGAGAGTCTCGCCCGCGCTGTTGGCTGCGGCCTTCTCGGTGGTCGGTCGCCGCCCTGCGTCGGGCAGGGGTTTGGATGTTTATGCGGACCAAACCCTACTGGACGCTATTTGGGGTCGCGCGGGGAGGGTGCCTAACGCGCCGCGGGTCACCCTGAAGAGGTGGGATGCCCCTCCGTCGGCCGGTATCTGACGGAGGGTTGGGGCGCCTCTCGGCTCGGGGCTGAGCCTTTGTTCGGCGGCTGCGGGTCCGCTGTGGCCGGTCGCGCAGTTCCCCGCGCCCCTTGGGCACGGATCACTGGCCCGAACGTTAGTTTTGCGGTGTGTCCTACTTCGACGTTGCCTCCGCTGCGCCCCTCCATCCCGTCGCCCGGCAGGCGCTGATGGCCTCTCTCGACGAGGGGTGGGCCGATCCGGCGCGGCTGTACCGGGAGGGGCGGCGGGCCCGGATGCTGCTCGACGCGGCGCGGGAGGCCGCCGCCGAGGCCGTGGGGTGCCGACCGGACGAGCTGGTGTTCACTCCATCGGGGACACGGGCCCTGCACGACGGCATCGCGGGTGCCCTCGCCGGACGGCGTCGGGTGGGGCGGCATCTGGTGGTGTCCGCGGTCGAACACTCGGCCGTACTCCATTCGGCCGCGGCGCACGAGGGGACGGGCGGCGCGGTGACCGAGGTCGGCGTGGACCGGGCGGGCGCGGTGACGGCGGCGGCGTACGCGGACGCGCTGCGCGAGGACACGGCGCTCGCGTGTCTGCAGTCCGCCAACCACGAGGTCGGCACCGAGCAGCCGGTGGCCGAGGTCGCCGAGGTCTGCCGGGCGGCCGGGGTGCCGCTGCTCGTGGACGCGGCGCAGTCCCTTCCGTGGGGCGCGGTGGACGGCGACTGGTCGCTGCTCGCCGCCAGTGCCCACAAGTGGGGCGGGCCCGCCGGGGTCGGTCTCCTCGCGGTGCGCAAGGGGGTGCGGTTCGCGCCGCGGGGGCCGGTGGACGAGCGGGAGTCGGGGCGCTCCCCCGGCTTCGAGAACATTCCGGCGATCGTGGCGGCAGCGGCGGCGCTGCGGGCGGTGCAGGCCGAGGCGGTGGCGCAGGCGGCGCGGCTGCGGGAGCTGACGGAGCGGATCCGGGCGCGGGTGCCGGAGCTGGTGCCGGATGTGGAGGTCGTCGGCGATCCGGTGCGGCGGCTGCCCCACCTCGTCACCTTCTCCTGTCTCTATGTCGACGGGGAGACCCTGCTGCACGAGCTGGACCGCGCGGGCTTCTCGGTCTCGTCCGGCTCGTCCTGTACGAGCAGCACGCTGACGCCGAGCCATGTGCTGACGGCGATGGGGGTGGTGAGCGAGGGCAATGTGAGGGTGTCGCTGCCGCCGGGCACCGAGGCCGCCGAGGTCGAGCGGTTCCTGGACGTGCTGCCCGGTGCCGTGGCCGGGGTGCGCGAGAAGCTGGGCGCGCCGGTCGGCACCGCCGCCGTGGGCACGCTGGACGAGCTGACCGTCGACGCCCTGGGCGAGCGCTGCCCGCTGCCCGTGATCGAGCTGGCGAAGGCGCTGCCCCGGGTGCGGGTCGGCGGCACGGTCACCGTCCTGTCGGACGACGAGGTGGCGGCCGTGGACATCCCGGCGTGGTGCTGGACGCAGCGCCAGGAGTACGTCGGGGCCCGGGAGCGGGCGGACGGGGTGGCCTACGAGGTGCGGCGGCTGGTGTGAGCCGGGTGCCGGGTGCGGGCGCCGGTCGGCGTCCGCACCCGGCGGCCGGTCACGGCAGGTGGACCTTGACCTCGGCCGCGGCCTCGTCGCCGTACTGCTTGGTGAAGCGCTCCATGAACTGGACGCGGTGCAGCTCGTACTCCTGGGTGCCGGTGGTCTCGATCACCAGGGTGGCGAGCATGCAGCCGACCTGGGCGGCGCGCTCGTGCGAGACGCCCCAGGCCAGGCCGGAGAGGAACCCGGCGCGGAAGGCGTCGCCGACACCCGTCGGGTCGGCCTTGGCCTTCTCCTCGGGCACGCCGACCTCGATCGGGTCCTCGCCGACGGCCTCGATGCGCACGCCGTTCGCGCCGAGGGTGGTCACGCGGTGGCCGACCTTGGCCAGGATCTCGGCGTCGGTCCAGCCGGTCTTGGACTCGATGAGCCCCTTCTCGTACTCGTTGGAGAAGAGGTACGTCGCGCCCTCCAGGAGGGTGCTGATGTCGTCGCCGCTCATGCGGGCGATCTGCTGGGAGAAGTCCGCGGCGAACGGGATCTCGCGGGTGCGGCACTCCTCCGTGTGGCGGAGCATCGCCTCCGGGTCGTCGGCGCCGATCAGGACCAGGTCCAGGCCGCCGACGCGGTCGGCGACGGTCTTCAGCTCGATGAGGCGGGCCTCGCTCATCGCGCCGGTGTAGAAGGAGCCGATCTGGTTGTGGTCGGCGTCCGTGGTGCACACGAAACGGGCCGTGTGCAGGGTCTCGGAGATACGGACCGAGGCGGTGTCCACCCCGTGCCGGTCGAGCCAGGCGCGGTACTCGTCGAAGTCGGCGCCGGCGGCGCCGACGATGACGGGGCCGGTGCCGAGCTGGCCCATGCCGAAGCAGATGTTCGCGGCGACGCCGCCGCGGCGGACGTCTAGGGCATCGACCAGGAAGGAGAGGGAGACCGTGTGCAGCTGGTCGGCGACCAGCTGGTCGGCGAAACGGCCGGGGAAGGTCATGAGGTGGTCGGTGGCGATGGAGCCGGTGACTGCGATTCGCACGGCTGAAAGCTCCTGCGGCGAGGCGAGGGGTTGACGGTTAACGCTATCCGGTCGAACACCCAACATAGAACTGGCCAAAAATACCCAATAGTAGGGCTTTCTTCTTCGCCGTAGCGGTGCATACGGTTCCGTTATGGCCGTCACCCCGAAGTACAGCGTCCCGCAGCACTCCGCCGAAGCCGTGGAGGTGTCGCGCGCCGAGACCCTGGAGACGCTGCGCGGCGACTGCGCCCGCATGGCCCCGCACTGGGTGGTGCCCGCCGTCGCGGCCGCGCCGGTGCCGCCGTCGCTGATCCACGGGGTCACGGTCCCGGCCGCGTCCGCCCGCGTCATCGACCGCATGCCGGACTACGGCAACTGACACCGGAGTACGGGCACTGACACCGGCACTGGCACCGGCGCCGAAATCGGCCGCGCCGCCCGGCGCACGCTGAGGGAACCGTGCGCTCCCCCGCCGCGTCCCACCGCTGTCCCCTTCAGAGGGGATGCGATGTACGCCGAAACCTCATGGGTGGGGTTTCTGCGACCAGGGACGGCTGGGCGTTCTAAGGAGCGATGCGGTGAGCAGCGAGCAGACGCAGGACGGACAACGGCGGCGGTCACCGCTGATGGTCGCCTCGGTCGCGGCCGCGGTGCTGCTCGCGGGCGGCGGCGGGGCGTATCTGGCGACGATGTCGTCCGACGGCGACGGGGGCCGCGACTCGGCGACGGGTGACGGCGGCGCGCCGCCGCCGCTCACCCTCGACGCGTACACGGGCGACCGCGACGGCCGCAGCAGCCAGGGCCCCGACGGCAGCACCGAAGGCATCGCGCCGGGCGAGCCCGACCCGAGCGGCGCGACGTACAAGGCCGTGGGCGAGCTGCCCGACGGGCCGGACTCGGCGGCCGTGCACCAGGTGCGCGACGACGTCCCCCGGGACCGGGTGGACCGGCTCGCGAAGGCCCTCGGCCTCTCCGGCACCCCGGTCACCCGCGACGGCGCCTGGTGGATCGGCCCCTCGAACGACGGTGCGGGCCCCTCGCTGCGGGTGAGCAAGTCGGCGCCGGGCACGTGGACGTACACGCGGCACGCGACCCCGGGCGGCGACAACTGCCTGAAGGGCAAGCGGTGTCCGGGCACGGGTCCGGGCGCGGATTCGAGTACGGGCACCGGGACCGCCGACCGGCGTCCGGCCGACGACTCCGGCGGCGCCGTCAGCGAGGCCGCCGCGAAGAAGGCGGCCGCCCCCGTCCTGAAGGCCGTCGGCCTGGACGACGCGAAGCTCGACGCACGCCAGCTCATGGGGGCGGTGCGGGTGGTGAACGCCGACCCCGAGGTGGGCGGTCTGCCGACGTACGGCTGGTCGACGGGGGTCCAGGTCGGCGCCGACGGCCAAGTGGTCGGCGGCAGCGGTCACTTGACCGAGCCGGAGAAGGGCGCGACGTACCCCGTCGTGGGCGCGGACAAGGCCCTGGACCTGCTGAACAAGGCCGGTCGGGGCGACGGACGCGGGGGTGTCGGCGGCTGTGCGCGGCCGGTGCCGCACGCGGACGGCGAGGACGCGCGGAAGGGGCGGGGCACGGACGGCGGCGACCCGGCGCAGGGCCAGGGCGCCGACGGTGTGGCGCCGGGCGAACCCGCCCCCGGCGAGAACGCCCCCTGCCCGCCCTCCCCCAAGCCGCCGACGCCGCAGCCGATCGGGGTCGAGGACGCCGAGTTCGGGCTCGCGGCGCAGTTCGTGGACGGGCAGACGGCGCTCGTGCCGTCGTGGCTGTTCGAGGTGAAGCCCGCGGGCGCGCCGGACGCCTACACGGTGACGCACCCCGCGGTGGACCCGAAGTACCTGCGGGCTCCGGGCGACTCCGGCACCGTCGGCCCCTCGCAGGGGCCGACCACCCGGCCCGGCGACCCGGACACCCGTACCGAGGACGTGAAGGTCGAGAGCTACAGCGCGTCGGGCCGGACCCTGACCCTGCACTTCACGGACGGGGTGTGCAGCACGTTCGCGGCCTCGGCGAAGGAGCGCGGCGGGCAGGTCGAGGTGCGGGTCACCTCGACCACGAAGAAGGGCACGGTGTGCGTCGCCATGGCCCAGTCCTACGTCCTGTCGGTGAAGCTGGACGAGCCGCTCGGCGACCGGAAGGTCGTGACCGAGGGCGGCACGGCGGTGCCGCGCGACGACGGCACACGCAAGGGCACTCCGGCGCCCCGGAATCCGGCGGCCCGGAAGTAACGCCCGTACCGGGCACGACGAAGGCGGCGGCTCCCCCCGAGGGGAGCCGCCGCCTTCGTACGCGCGGCCTGGCCGGCGCCCGCGCGGGGCGGGCGTGGAGCGGCTTAGCTGAACGAGTCGCCGCAGGCGCAGGAGCCGGTGGCGTTCGGGTTGTCGATCGTGAAGCCCTGCTTCTCGATGGTGTCGACGAAGTCGATGGAGGCACCGCCCAGGTACGGGGCGCTCATGCGGTCGGTGACGACCTTCACGCTGCCGAACTCCTTGACGACGTCGCCGTCGAGCGAGCGCTCGTCGAAGAAGAGCTGGTACCGCAGGCCCGAGCAGCCACCGGGCTGAACGGCCACGCGCAGCGCCAGGTCGTCCCGGCCTTCCTGGTCAAGGAGGGCCTTGACCTTCTCCGCGGCGGCGTCGGACAGGAGGATGCCGTCGCTCACGGTGGTGGTCTCGTCCGATACGGACATCTGCTTCTCTCCCGGGTTGTACGGAGACTGCTTGCCGACGGTTGCAACCGGCGGAGCGGCGTGTTCATTCCCATGCTCGCACACGGGGCCGCACGGGGGATGCGTCACATCGACACAATGGCCATCGTCAAACTGACGTGAAGCAGTTATGATAGATAGCGTCAATTCGACGAAAAGGATCCGTGGTGCCGACCTCCGGCCCACTTCGGACGCGGCCCCGGCCGCGTCCATCACAGAAGAAAGGGTGTGTGTCGTGACCACCGCCCAGTCCACCGTGGACCGCTCCGACCTCGACGTACAGCCGACCCCGCTCGCCCTGCTGCTGCTCGGCCGCGAGGCCGACCCCCGGAGCGAGCGCGGCGTGGAGTGCCCCGGCGATCTGCCCTCGCCCTCGGACCCCGGCCTGGTGGAGCGCGCCCGCGCCGCCAAGGAGCGGCTCGGCGACAAGGTCTTCGTGCTCGGCCACCACTACCAGCGCGACGAGGTCATCCAGTTCGCCGACGTCACCGGCGACTCCTTCAAGCTGGCCCGGGACGCGGCCGCCCGCCCGGAGGCCGAGTACATCGTCTTCTGCGGTGTGCACTTCATGGCCGAATCCGCCGACATCCTGACCGGCGACGAGCAGAAGGTGGTGCTCCCGGACCTGGCCGCGGGCTGCTCGATGGCCGACATGGCGACGGCCGAGCAGGTCGCCGAGTGCTGGGACGTGCTGACCGAGGCCGGCATCGCCGAGCAGGTGATCCCCGTCTCGTACATGAACTCCTCCGCCGACATCAAGGCGTTCACGGGCAAGCACGGCGGCACGATCTGTACGTCGTCGAACGCGAAGCGGGCCCTGGAGTGGGCCTTCGAGCAGGTCGACGCCACCACCGGCAAGGTCCTCTTCCTGCCCGACCAGCACCTCGGCCGCAACACCGCCGTGCGCGACATGGGCATGTCCCTGGAGGACTGCGTCGTCTACAACCCGCACAAGCCGAACGGCGGCCTCACCGCCGAGCAGCTGCGGGACGCGAAGATGATCCTGTGGCGCGGGCACTGCTCGGTGCACGGGCGCTTCTCGCTGGAGTCGGTCGAGGACGTGCGGGCCCGCATCCCCGGCGTGAACGTGCTCGTCCACCCGGAGTGCAAGCACGAGGTCGTGGCCGCGGCGGACTACGTGGGCTCCACCGAGCACATCATCAAGACCCTGGAGGCGGCCCCGGCGGGATCGAAGTGGGCGATAGGCACCGAGCTGAACCTGGTGCGGCGCCTCGCGAACCGCTTCGCCGCCGAGGACAAGGAGATCGTCTTCCTCGACAAGACGGTGTGCTTCTGCTCGACCATGAACCGCATCGACCTGCCGCACCTGGTGTGGACCCTGGAGTCCCTCGCCGACGGCAAGCTCGTCAACCGCATCGAGGTCGACCGGGAGACCGAGCAGTTCGCGAAGCTCGCCCTGGAGCGGATGCTGGCGCTGCCGTAGCTCACTCGCCCCGCGGCCGGACCAGGCCCGACTCGTACGCGATGACGACGAGTTGGGCCCGGTCGCGGGCACCGAGCTTGGCCATCGCGCGGTTCACATGGGTCTTCACCGTGAGCGGGCTGACCTCCAGGCGTTCGGCGATCTCGTCGTTCGAGTGACCGCCCGCGACCTGCACCAGGACCTCCCGCTCCCGTCCGGTGAGCGCGTCCAGGCGCTCGCTGCGGGCGGGTGCGTCCCCGTCGGAGCCCTCGCCCTGCGCGAGGAACCGGGCGATCAGGCCCTTCGTCGCCGTGGGCGAGAGCAGCGCCTCGCCCGCCGCCGCGATCCGGATGGCGCCGAGCAGCTCGTCCGGCTCCGCGCCCTTGCCCAGGAAGCCCGACGCCCCCGCCCGCAGGGACTGCACGACGTACTCGTCGACCTCGAAGGTGGTCAGCATCACCACACGTACGTGGGACATGGCCGGGTCGTCGCTGATCATCCGGGTCGCGGCCAGACCGTCGGTGCCCGGCATGCGGATGTCCATCAGGACGACGTCGGCGGACTCGGACTTGGCGAGCCGCACCGCCTGGGCGCCGTCGGAGGCCTCGCCGATGACCTCCATGTCGGGCTCGGAGTCGACGAGGACCTTGAACGCGCTGCGCAACAGCGCCTGGTCATCGGCGAGCAGCACCCGGATCGTCACGCGGTAGTCCCTCCCTTGACCGTGGTCTGACCCCGGTCGCCCTGTTTCGCGGTCGTGACGGGCAGGATCGCATGTACCCGGAAACCACCTCCGTAGCGGGGCCCCGCGCTGCACCTCCCGCCGAGGGCACTCACGCGCTCACGCATGCCGAGGAGGCCGTGTCCGCCGCCGCGGTCCGGGTCGTCGGCGGCCTGGGCGTCCTCACCGGCGCCGTCGTCGAGGACGGTGATCTCCAGGTTCGGCCCCACGCGCACGACGCTGACCTCCGCCTTGGCGTGCTCCCCCGCGTGCTTCTGCACATTGGTGAGGGCTTCCTGGATGATGCGGTACGCGGCCAGGTCGACGGCGGCCGGGGGCGTCAGGTCGGCGTCGCCGCGGGCCACGTCCACGGGCAGGCCCGCGTTGCGGAAGGTGTCGACGAGGTCGTCGAGGCGGCCGAGGCCCGGCGCGGGCTCGGTGGGGGCCTCCGGGTCGCCGGTCTGGCGCAACAGGCCGACGGTGGCGCGCAGTTCGCCGAGCGCGGAGCGGCTGGCGTCGCGGACGTGGGCGAGGGCCTCCTTGGCCTGGTCGGGCCGCTTGTCCATGACGTGCGCGGCGACCCCGGCCTGCACGTTGACCAGGGCGATGTGGTGGGCGACCACGTCGTGCAGATCGCGGGCGATGCGCAGCCGTTCCTCGGCGACCCGGCGCCGGGCCTCCTCCTCGCGGGTGCGTTCCGCGCGTTCGGCCCGCTCCCTGATGGCGTCGATGAAGGCGCGGCGGCTGCGGACGGCGTCTCCGGCGGCCGCGGCCATGCCGGTCCAGGCGAAGATGCCGAGGTTCTCCTGCGCGTACCAGGGCAGGGGGCCCGCCAGCATGGCGACGCCGGTCAGGCCCGTCATGGTGACCAGGCCGATGCGCCAGGTGGTGGGGCGGTTGGTGGTGGCGGCGACCGTGTACAGGGCGATGACGGCGCACATCACGACCGGGGCGCGCGGACCGCTGGTCACCAGTTCCACGATGGAGAAGCCACAGGTGGCCGCGAGCACGGTCCAGGGGGCGCGGCGGCGGAAGACCAGGGTGGCGGCGCCGAGGCCCATGAGGGTGAGGCTCAGATTGCCCGGGGCGTGGACGTTCCAGGTGGAGCCGTGCTCCCCATAGGGCTCCGCGAAGGAGCCGATGACCATGCAGACGAGGGCGACGGCCGCGAGGACCGCGTCGACGGCCAACGGGTGCGTTCTGGCCCAGCCGCGGCACCGTTCAAAGTTGGTCACGTACTAAACGGTACGGGGCCGCTCAGACGGAGGGAACGGAAAGGGGGTTCCCTGGGCAGGCGTTGACCCGGCCCGTTGACGAGCACGGCCGAACACGGCCGAGCACGGCCGAGCACGGGCGGGGCACGCCGTGCGTCATCCGCGACCGGCCGTCGCTCGGCGCCCGACCGGTCCTGGCCCTCCGACCACCCCGGGGCTAGCCCGGGATGAGTCCGTCGTCGGAGAGCATGGCGCGGACCTCGTCCAAGGTCGCGTCGGGCGCCGGGAGGATCAGCTCGGACGGCTCGAGGGCGTCGTCGGGCAGTGGCTCGCCCAGCTCGCGCACCTTGTCCAGGAGCGCGTGCAGCGTCCTGCGGAAGCCGGGCTCGTCGCCGCTCTCCATCTCCTCGAGCAGCTCGTCGTCCAGCTTGTTCAACTCGGTGAAGTGGCTGTCGGCCAGCTTCACCTGCCCCTCCCCCATGATCCGTACGATCATGACGCCCTCCTCGGACGTGAGCGGTTCGGAAACGGCCCGAGCGGTTACTGCTTGTCGAAGCGCGGGGTGTCCCGCGGCTGCAGCTGCTGGCTCTGGCCGCCCTGGCCGCCCTCGATGGCCTGCTGCGACGCGCTGGAGCCGCCGGCCAGCTCGGCCTTCATGCGCTGCAGCTCCAGCTCTACATCCGTACCACCGGAGAGCCGGTCGAGCTCGGACTGGATGTCGTCCTTGGCGAGGCCGGAGGAGTCGTCGAGGGCGCCGGAAGCGAGAAGTTCGTCGATCGCGCCGGCCCGCGCCTGGAGCGTCGCGGTCTTGTCCTCGGCGCGCTGGATCGCCATGCCGACGTCGCCCATCTCCTCGGAGATGCCGGAGAAGGCCTCGCCGATCCGGGTCTGGGCCTCGGCGGCGGTGTACGTCGCCTTGATGGTCTCCTTCTTCGTGCGGAAGGCGTCCACCTTGGCCTGCAGGCGCTGGGCCGCGAGAGTGAGCTTCTCCTCCTCGCCCTGCAGCGTCTGGTGCTGCACCTCCAGGTCGCTGACCTGCTGCTGGAGGGCGGCTCGGCGGGACAGGGCCTCGCGGGCCAGATCCTCACGGCCGAGCGCGAGGGCCTTGCGGCCCTGGTCCTCCAGGGTGGAGGACTGCTTCTGGAGCTGGTTCAGCTGCAGCTCGAGGCGCTTGCGGGAGGTCGCCACGTCGGCGACGCCGCGGCGCACCTTCTGCAGCAGCTCCAACTGCTTCTGGTACGAGTAATCGAGGGTTTCGCGCGGGTCCTCGGCCCTGTCAAGGGCCTTGTTCGCCTTCGCGCGGAAGATCATCCCCATACGCTTCATGACACCGCTCATGGGCTTCGCGCGCCCCCTTCTGACGGACTTCCAGCTCCAGCTACTGCAACAGAACCCACGGTACGGGGTCTGTATCCATTACCGCACTGTTCGCGAGCGGATGCGCTCATCCCCAAGGACGACTGCACCGCCCGACTCTCCGGCGCAAGGAGTAGGTGCGCCCCTGGGAAACCGCCCCGCAAGGCCCCTTAGCCACATAATCAAGACGTCCGGTGTTGCGGGATCGTTCCCCACGGGACTGCGGTCCATTCCCCGGAACCCCGTACCCTTGGGCTTTGTGTTCCGTAGCCGATCCAAGGACGAGAAGGCCCCGGCAGCCAAGGCCCCGGTGACCGACTCTTCGTCCGAGCCCCGTGACCCGCAGGCCCCCAAGGGCCGCCCCACCCCCAAGCGTGCCCTGGCCCAGTCCCAGCGCCGCAGCGTGATGAACACGCCGACGACGCGCAAGGAGGCAGCCAAGCGCCAGCGCGACGAGCGCCGCGCCGCGATGGCCAAGCAGCGCGAGGCGCTGGCCAGCGGCGACGAGCGGTATCTGCCCGCGCGTGACAAGGGTCCGGTGCGCAAGTACGCACGTGAGTTCGTGGACTCGCGGTTCTGCGTCGCCGAGTTCTTCCTGCCGATGGCCGTGATCATCCTCGTCCTGAGCATGGTCCGCGTCCCGCAGCTGCAGAACATCGCGCTGCTCCTGTGGCTCTTCGTGATCGTCCTGATCGTGGTCGACTCCGTCGCCACGGTGATCCGGCTCAAGAAGCGCCTGAACGAGCGCTTCCCGGACGAGAACAAGAAGGGCGCCGTCGCGTACGCCCTGATGCGCAGCCTCCAGATGCGCCGACTGCGGCTGCCGAAGCCGCAGGGCAAGCGCGGGGGCCGGTCCTGAGCGAGGACCGGGGCGCGAGCCCTGGCGCGGGTGCGGCCGTCCGGCACGAACTGGTCGGCCGCCAGCTGGACGAGCGGATAGTGGCGCGGTTCCCGCTGGGCAAGCGGCTTCGGGTGCTCGACGTCGGCATGGGGCGCGGGGCGCAGGCGCTGCGTCTGGCCCGCGGCGGGCACGAGGTGACGGGCGTCGAGCAGGATCCGGACGCGCTCGCCGCCGTGCGCGCGGTGGTGGCCGCGGAGCCGGAGGGCATCCGGTCGCGGATGCGGGTCGTCGAGGGCGACGCGCGGGACACCGGCGTGCACTTCCTGCCCGGCAGCTTCGACGTCGTGCTGTGCCACGGCGGCCTGATGCACGTCGACGAGCCCGACGCGCTGCTCGCCGGGCTCGGCCGGGTGCTCGCGCCCGGCGGCCTGCTGTCCCTGGTGGTGCGCAACGCCGACGCCCTCGCCATGCGCCCCGGACTGCGGGCGGACTGGTCCGGCGCGCTCGCGGCCTTCGGCTCCGACACCTACCGCGACGAGAGCGGCGCCGAGGTCCGGGCGCACCGCCTCGACGCCGTCGGGCAGTCCCTCGCGGGCATCGCGGCACCGCTGGTCGCCTGGTACGGCGTCCGGGTCTTCTCCGAGGCCACCGACATACCGGCCGCCGGTCCCGACCTTGAGGCCCTGCTGTCCGCCGAGACCCGGGCCGGGCGCACGGACCCCTACCGGCGGGTGGCGACGATGCTGCACCTGTGCGGCGGGCGGGACTGACGCCTCGTGGCGAGGTGCGGGGCTCTGTAGCGAAGCACGGGGCCCTGTAGCGAGGTGCGGGACTCTTGGCGAGGTACGGGACCCTCGGGCGCCGCGGGCCGTGCGGCGCCCCTGACAGCGGCCCCTCTGCCCCCGGTCCGGCGGCCCCCTGTTCGGACGCTCCCCGCAGGACGGGGCGTTTGGCGCCGCCGAGACTCGGGCTATGAGACTGCTGCGTACCCGCGTCCCGTCGCTACCGGTGCTTCCCGCCGCCGCCGTCCTGGTCGTCCTCCTCGCCGGGTGTTCCGCCGGCGGGGGCGGTGGGGACGGGGACCGGGCGGACGAGTCGGACCGGTCGACCACGCAGGCGGCGCCCGCCGCCGCGAGCGACCTTCAGGACGACTACCAGAAGGTGATCAAGGACGTGCTGCCGTCGGTCGTCCAGATCGACGCGTCCGACAGCCTCGGCTCCGGGGTGGTCTACGACGACAAGGGGCACATCGTCACCAACGCCCACGTCGTGGGCGACGAGAAGGCGTTCCGGGTGACCACGGCCACCGGTGAGCAGCCGCTCGCGGCGAAGCTGGTGTCGGCGTACCCGGAGCAGGACCTCGCCGTGATCAAGCTGGACAAGGTGCCGAGCGGGCTGAGGGCCGCGAAGTTCGGCGACTCCACGAAGGTCGAGGTCGGCACGATCGTGCTCGCGATGGGCTCGCCGCTCGGCCTGTCGTCGAGCGTCACCCAGGGCATCGTCTCGGCGACCGGACGCACGGTCAGCGAGGGCCGGGACGACGGCGGCACCGGCGCCACCATCGGCAACATGGTGCAGACGTCGGCCGCGATCAACCCGGGCAACAGCGGCGGCGCCCTCGTGGACCTCGACGGTCAGGTCATCGGCATCCCGACGCTCGCCGCGACCGACCCGGACATGGGTGACGGCGCGGCCCCCGGCATCGGCTTCGCGATCCCCTCGTCCATGGTCAAGACGGTGGCCGGTCAGATCGTGAAGAACGGCCGGGTCACCGATTCGGGCCGGGCCGCGCTCGGCGTCACCGCCCGCACCGTGCTCGGCGACGACTACCGCCCGGCGGGCGTCGCGATCGTGGAGGTGCAGGACGGCGGCGCCGCGGCCGAGGCGGGCCTGGAGGACGGGGACATCGTCACCGACCTCGGCGGCACCCCCATCACCACCGTCACGTCGCTCTCCGAAGCCCTGGCGGCGGTCGAGCCGGGCGCCAAGGCGCGGGTGACGTACGTACGCGACGGGGCCGAGCGGACGACCGAGGTCACGCTCGGCGAGATGTAGCCGGGCGGCGCGCCGGTGGGTACGCGCGTCGCCGGACCGGCGGACCGGCGGACGGGCGGACGGGGGCGGCGCGAGCGCGCCACCCCCGCCGGAGCCGTCCGAGTCACCGGAGCCGCCCGGGTACCGGAGTCGCCCGGGCCGCCGGAGTCACCGGAGTCACCGGAGTCGCCGAAGCCGCTGGGCTTCAGGACCCCTGGGCCGCGTCCTGTGCGTGCAGGCTCATCGGGCCGTAGATCTCCGAGGTGTCCTCGAAGAGGGTCACCTGGTCCGCGCCGCCCTCGCTCAGGTCCTTCCAGTGCTCACCGAGCCAGGTCTCCGCGTCTCCCTGGGTGGTGAACTCCTCGGGCTGCACGGCAGGCTGGACCTCCGTCCCGTCCGCCTTCTCGAACCGCCACGTCCATGCCGCCATGTCAGCCTCCCGAGGTCCAGTGGGTGTCCCGGCAGCCGCCCGGAGCGGGAGCCGGAGCCGCTTGAAGCCTAGCCGGGCGCGCGGCCCCGGGGGCGACGCGGGAGGATCTTCCTGTGGAACTGACTCTGCTCGGCACCGGAGCCCCCGAAGGGCTGCCGTTCCCCGGCTGCCCCTGCGCCGTGTGCGCGACCGCACTCGGCGACGCGGCGCGGGCCGCCACGGCGCTGCTCGTCGACGGCGTCCTGCTGCTCGACCTCACGCCCGGCGCCGCCTTCGCCGCCGCCCGCGCCGGACACTCCCTCGGCGGGGTGCGCCAGGTGCTGCTCTCGCACCCGCACGACGGGCCCGCCGTGGAGGTGCCCGCGGGGCTGCCGCAGCCCGGGCGGGTGCCGGACGGCCGGGAGCTCGCGCTCCTGACCGGGCACCGGGTGCGCGCGGTGGCGACGGACGCGCCCGGCACCGGCTACGAAGTGACCGGGCCCGACGGCGACCGGCTGCTGTATCTGCCGCCGGGTGCGGCGCCCGCCGGTTTCCCCGCGGAGCAGGTCGCGTACGAGATGGTCGTCGCGGACATCGTCGGCCGCCCGGACGTCCTCGCCCGGCTGCGCGCGGCCGGGGGCGTGACCCCGACCACGGACGTCGTGGCCGTCCACATCGGGCACGGGGCGCCCGCCGGGGCGGAGCTGACGCGGCGGCTCGCGGCGGCCGGGGCGCGGGCCGTGCCGGACGGCACGACGCTGACCGTCGGCGCCTACGAGGACGTGCCCGACCTGCCGCGCCGCACCCTGATCCTGGGCGGGGCCCGCTCGGGGAAGTCCGTCGAGGCGGAGCGGCGCCTGGAGGCCTTCCCCGATGTGCTGTACGTCGCCACGGGTGGCACCCGGGGCGGGGACGGCGAGTGGGCGGAGCGGGTGCGGGCGCACCGCGAACGGCGCCCCGGTTCCTGGCGGACCACGGAGACCTGCGACCTCGTACCGCTGCTCACGGAGCCGGGGCCGCCGCTCCTCGTCGACTGCCTCTCCCTGTGGCTGACGCACGCGATGGACGAGGTGAGCGCCTGGGACGACGCCGAGTGGGCGAGCGGCGGGGAGCGCTCGCTGCGCAAGCGGGTCACGGAACTCACGGACGCGGTGCGCGGCACGCGCCGGGTCGTCGTCGCGGTCTCCAACGAGGTCGGCTCGGGCATCGTCCCCGCGACCGCCTCGGGCCGCCGCTACCGCGACGAACTCGGCCGCCTCAACGCCGCGTTCGCCACCGAGTGCGAACATGTGCTCCTTGTGGTGGCGGGCCAGGCGCTGACGCTGCGGGGCTGAGCGGGGCGGGTGTGAGCGGAGCGGCGCGCGGGCGGTGCGTGCGGAGCGGGGGCTTGCGAGGCGGGACGCGTCGGGGCGAGTACGCGTGAGGCGGGTACGCGTCGGGGACCACGCGTCGGGCGCCCCGTGGTCTCCCGCATCGGACACCGCGCGACGGCACGCGCCGGGCACGCCGCGACTGCACGCGCCAGGCGCCCGCCGCCTCACGCACCAGGCTCCGCCGCGTCGGCATCCCGCACCTGCGCGCCGGGAGCTCCGCGCCCTCCCCTGCCGGGAACCCCGCACCCCTGTGCCGGGCACCACGCAGCCGCACGCTTCGGGTACCCCCACAACCCTCCGTGCCCGACCCCATGACCTCATGCATCGGGCACCCCCACCCCGACTGTCAGGCATCGCACACCTGCGCGCCGGACGCCCCGCACCTCACGCGTCAGACACCCCGCACACGCGTCAGGCACCTAGCACCTCCCCCGCCGGGAACCCCGCACCCGCCACGTCGGGCACCCCCGCGACCTCACGCGGCCCGACACCGAGCCCCCCGTCAGGCCCCCACCCCCTCACATCAAGCACCTCGCAACCTCCCGCACCCCATGCCTCCCGCACCGGGCGCTCCGCCCCCTCAAGCCCCCGCCTCCCGGCGCGCGATCACCCTGTACGCGTTCCCACCCCCGATGCGCGTCAGCAGCGGCGCGAGGAGCAGGTCGGCCGCGTATGCGAGGGCGAGCAGGGGGGTGGCCGTGTGCCAGGCCGTTCGGCGGAGGTGGCGGCGCAGGGGGCTCGGGGGCTTCGGGTGCCACGGGGCGTCGGTCTCGGGCAGGAGCCGGTTGAGGACGAGTGCGCAGGCCGTGGTCAGGTCGGACGGCACGTGCGGGGTGCGGCGGTCGACGTCGACGACGGTGAAGCCGAGCTCGTCCAGCTCGCGGCAGAGGTTGGCGAGCGGCACGAAGTGCGGGTGGCGCGGCTGGCGGTAGGACGCCCACCACTTGCCGAGCAGCCGGGCCGAGCGGCACTCGGGATCCGGGGCCTCGATCAGGAGATGCCCGCCGGGGCGCAACACGGTGCGGGCGGCGGCGAGTTCCGCGCGCGGGTCGGGGCGGCGTTGCAGGTAGTGGACCATGCTGAGCACGTCGTAACGTCCGGCGAGGCGCTCGGCCAGGTCCGTGAGGTGGCCGCGGTGGGCCTCCTCGATGCGGCCGCGCCGCACCCCCGCCGCGAGGCCCGGGTCGGTGTCGAGCCCGTCGAAGGCCGTGTACGGCAGCACGTCCCTGGCGGCGCCGGGGAAGCGGGCGCGGCCTGTGCCCACGTCGAGCCAGCTCTCGGGCTCGTCGAGGCGGCTCAGCGCGCGGACCCCGGCCAGCCGCCGGGCGCGGCCCGACCCGGCCCGGGCGAGGAGGGCCGGGGCGCCGCCCCCGAGCCCATGGCACAGGTCCTGGCGCCAGAAGTCCCGGTGGCCGACGTCGTGGCGGGCCGAGCCCAGGCGGTAGAAGTCCAGGCCCTCGGCGCTGAGGCGGGGGTTCTGGAAGGTGTGGGCGCAGTCGTCGCACCGCTCCAGGGTGAAGCCGCCCGGCTTGCGCTGGATCAGGTCGGCGGTGCGCAGCCGCACCCGCAGGCGGGTCGAG
Source organism: Streptomyces sp. NPDC127108 (assembly GCF_042677545.1). Classification (NCBI taxonomy): domain Bacteria; kingdom Bacillati; phylum Actinomycetota; class Actinomycetes; order Kitasatosporales; family Streptomycetaceae; genus Streptomyces; species Streptomyces sp. NPDC127108. Next base: position 78,081 of record NZ_JBHXTE010000011.1, read on the forward strand.
CCGCACCAGGGGCAGTCGTCGCGGCGCGGTTCGTGGAACCGGGCGGTGCCCTCGGCGAGGCGGGCGAGGCAGGTGGAGCGGCGTTCGTCGGTCTGCTGGGCCAGGTCCATGACGTACTCCCGGATGCTTCCGGCCCGCGGGACGCTCGCGCGAGGCGGCAGCGCGCCGGAGGGGACGGCCGGCGGTACGACCATGCGATACATGCGGGACATTCGGAACGTATGGGACGCGCTTCGGGGATTCAATGACGTTGGGGCGCGCCTGCGTCGCATGGCGTAACCGGTCGATGGGTGGGCGCTGGGGACCAGGTGACGGGCGGGCGCCCGGGACCGGCCGGTGGGGCGGACGGCCGACATCGACGCCAACGCCGACGGCCGCTGAGGGCACGGACGGCCGACGTCGACCTCGGCCGAGGGTGCGGACGACCAGAGGGCGGCTGACGGTGCGTCATGCGGGTGCCGAACCTGGCCCGGGCCCCCGGGCCCGTCCGCGCGCGCGTCACACCCCGCCGGTACTGTTCGCCGAATGAGCTCGCTGATTCTCGACGACTTCACCGACCTGATCGAGCGGCCCGACGGCGGGGTGCGCCGTGACGCCGAAGAGCGCAGGGAGCGCCAGGCCGTGCCGCCCGGCGCGCTGGGCCGCCTCGACGACCTCGCCGAATGGCTGTCGGCGGCGCAGGGCGCGGTGCCGGTCAGGCCGATCGAGCGGCCCCGCGCGGTGCTGTTCGCGGGCGATCACGGGGTGGCCGAACTCGGCGTCTCCGCACGGGCGGCGGGCGGTGCGGCCGACCTCGTACGGGCCGTGCTGAGCGGCACGAGCCCCGCGGCCGTGCTCGCGCGGCAGCTCGACGTACCCGTGCGGGTCGTCGACATGGCCCTGGACTGCGATCCGGAGTCGCTGCCCGCCGAGGTCGCCGGGCACCGGGTGCGACGCGGCTCCGGGCGCGTCGACATCGAGGACGCGCTCACGCAGGAGGAGGCCGAGCGGGCCGTCGCGGCGGGCATCGCGCTGGCCGACGAGGAGGCCGACTCGGGCACGGACCTGGTCGTCCTCGGTGACATCAGCGTCGGCGGTACGACGCCCGCGGCCACGCTGATCGCCGCGCTCTGCGGCACGGACGCCTCCGTCGTCACCGGCCGGGGCGGGGCGCCGATCGACGACCTCGCGTGGATGCGCAAGTGCGCGGCCGTGCGGGACGCGCTGCGGCGGGCCCGCCCCGTCCTCGGCGACCAGCTGGAACTGCTCGCGACGGTGGGCGGGGCCGACGTGGCGGCGATGACGGGGTTCCTGCTGCAGTGCGCCGTGCGGCGGACACCGGTGATCCTCGACGGGGTCGTGGCCGCGGCGGCGGCGCTGGTGGCCCAGCGGGTGGCGTTCCGGGCGCCGGACTGGTGGCTCGCGGCGCACGACAGCGGGGAGCCCGCGCAGGCCAAGGCCCTGGACCGGATGGCGCTCGAACCGCTGCTCGCCCATGGTGTGCAGGTCGGCGAGGGCGTGGGCGCCCTCCTTGCCGTGCCGGTGGTGCGGTCCGCGGCGGCACTGTCGGCGGAACTGCCCCTGGCGGCCGCCGAGTCCGAGGAATCGGGTGAGTCCGGGGAATCCGGTGAGTCCGAGGAATCCGGCGAGGCCGGGGAAGCGGCTGTGTCCGGCGAGTCCGCCGAGGCGGCCGGAGCCACGGATCCCTTCGCCAAGTCCCCGGGCACACCCACCGAGTAACCCCTGACGACCCCCGACAACCCCCTGACAGCCGCGGCAGCCCGTCGCGCTGACGGCATATCACACCACAACGCCCCATAAGATCCCGTTTCATGGGAGATGAACGGGCAGGGGAAGAGCGGGCGGTCGACGAACGGCTCCGGACGTCCACAGCGGCCTCGCGGCGGGGGGCCGCCGTGGCCGTCTGGTATCTGCGGGCCGTCACGTTCGTGAACTTCCTCAGCGCCGTGTGGGTCTCCCTCGGCCAGGACCTGCGGCGCCACAACACCGAGAACTTCTTCACTCCGTACCTGCTCACCGCGGGCTTCGCCTCCGGCGTCTTCACGATGTTCCTGGCGATCACCATGCGGCGCCGGAAACGGGCCGCCTGGATCCTCAACCTCGTCCTGAGCGGCCTCTTCCTGCTCCTGTTCGCCTTCGCGATGTGCTTCCCGGAGATCAGGCAGTACGCGCAGAACTGGATCTCGCTCGGCCTCACCGCGCTGTTCGTCGCCGCGCTCCTCGTCGGCCGCCGCGAGTTCTACGCGGTCGGCGACCGCTCGAACCCCAAGCTCGCGGCGGCCGTGGCCGTCGGCGGGCTCCTGGTGACGTCCCTGCTCGCCGCGCTCCTGGTGACCGTCACCAACCACGCCCACGACGACTACCGCTCGACGTTCGTCGACCGCTGGCGCTACGGCACGATGCGCCTGGTGTCGCTGGCCGCCGACGACACCCGGTTCGCCGGGATCACCACCCCGGGCTGGGTCAACGTCACCATCAACGTCCTGAGCACGGTGCTCCTGTGCGCCGTCCTGTACGCCGCGTTCCGCTCCCGCCGGGCCGTCGACCCGCTGTCGGAGGGCGACGAGGAGCGGCTGCGGGCCCTGCTCGACCGGCACGGCGAGCGCGACTCGCTCGGCTACTTCGCGCTGCGCCGCGAGAAGAGCGTGGTGTGGTCGCCGACGGGCAAGGCGGCGGTCGCGTACCGGGTCGTCAGCGGCGTGTCGCTGGCCTCCGGCGACCCCATCGGCGACCCCGAGGCCTGGCCCGGCGCCATCGAGCCCTGGCTCGCCGAGGCCCGCGCGCACGGCTGGACCCCCGCCGTGATGGGCGCCGGCGAGGAGGCGGGCACCATCTACGCCCGGCATGGCCTGGACGCCCTGGAGCTGGGTGACGAGGCGATCGTCGAGATCGCCGAGTTCACCTTGGAGGGGCGGGCCATGCGCACCGTCCGGCAGGCCTACAACCGCGTCAAGCGCGCCGGGTACGAGGTCCGCATCCGGCGCCACCGCGACATCCCCGCCGACGAGATGGCGTACCTCCTGGAGCGCGCCGACGACTGGCGCGACGGCGCCACCGAGCGGGGCTTCTCGATGGCGCTCGGGCGGCTCGGCGATCCGGCGGACGGCGAGTGCGTGATGCTGGAGTGCCGGGACGGCGGCGCCGGGGACGGCGAGGGCGAGCTGCGGGCGGTGCTCTCGTTCGTGCCGTGGGGGCCGCACGGGCTCTCGCTCGACCTGATGCGGCGCGACCGGGACTCCGAGAACGGCCTGATGGAGTTCATGGTCATCGAGCTGCTCCAGCGCGCGACGGAGATCCAGATCACGCAGGTGTCACTGAACTTCGCGATGTTCAGGTCGGTCTTCGAGCGTGGCTCACGGCTTGGCGCGGGCCCGGTGCTCCGGCTGTGGCGCTCGCTGCTCAGCTTCTTCTCCCGGTGGTGGCAGATCGAGTCGCTGTATCGCGCCAACGCCAAGTACCGGCCCATCTGGGAACCCCGCTTCCTCCTCTTCGAGAAGAGCGGCGACCTGCTGCGCATCGGCGTCGCCGCCGCCCGCGCGGAGGGGTTCCTGGAGGCGCCGGGACTGCCGAAATGGCTGCACCGCACACATCTGGAGTCCCGACGATGAGCACCCTGTCCCGGCTGGCCCGCGCCGAGTGGGGCCCGCTGTACAGCACGGTCCGGGACAGACTCCTCGCCCGGCGCTGGCGCGCGATCCCCATGACGCTGGCAGCCGTCTGTCTGACGGCGTCGTTCCAGTACGTCCAGAACCAGTCCTGGGGCTACCAGTTCGTCCAGAACATCGGATGCGTCCGGGCCGAGGACCCGCTGTGGCTCTCCCTGCTGCGCACCCCGCTCTCACTCTTCGTGCCCGCCCTCGACCTGCCGGTGTGGGGCGCGCTCGCGCAGATCCTGCTGGTCTTCGGCATCGCGGAGTGCAGCCTCGGCTGGTGGCGCACGCTCCTCATCGGGTACGCGGCGACGCTCGGCGGCACCTTGTACGCGCGCCTCGGCATCGAGTTGGGTCCCGACAACTGGATCGGTCTGCCCGCGTCCGACGCGCAGGTGGTCGACACCGGCCCTTCGGCTGCGGTCGTGGGCCTCGCGGTGTACGTGTGCTGGCGCTACCGGGCGTACGCCACGGGGGCCCTGGTGATCGTCCTGATGGTCGTCGAGGTGCTCATCAAGAACAACCTCGCGGGCAAGGAGCACCTGGCGGCGATCGCCGGGGTCCTGGTGGCGACCGTGGTCGTCGAGGTGGTGGCGCGGGTGCGTCAGCGGGAGCGGGGCTCGGGGTCCGGCTTGCCGCCGATGAGGTCCTGAAAGCGGCGCCTCGGGCCCGTCCAGCGGCGGTCGTGGCGGAACGCGCGCAGGCCGGCGCGGGCCCGGGCGCGGGGCCGGTTGCGGTAGAACTTCCGCGCCCACGCCGAGCCGGGCCGGGCGAGGCGGATCGCGCCGACCAGCGCGACGAACGGCACCACCATCCCGATCAGGGCCGTGCGCAGCTTGCCCTTGGCCAGCGCGATCACGGCGAAGCCGCAGTTCAGGGTGATGTTCAGGGCGAACGCGACGCGGTCGTGGCGCTCGTCCGCGGAGAGCTCGTTCACGCCGAGCGGACTGAATCCGGTGAGGATGAGGACGACCAGGGCCGTCGTGAGGACCACGACCTCCACGCTCTTGCGGCCCTGCTCGCTCCAGTACACGTCGTCCAGGTGCAGGATCAGCGCGAACTCGTCCAGGACCAGGCCCGCGCCGATGCCGAAGATGACGGCGGCGCACATCGACCCGAAGCTGTGCCGCCCGGCGGCGACCGCCCAGAAGCCGCCCACCAGCATCAGGAAGATGCCCGGTACGACGTGGTGGATGTGGACGTCACCCGTACTGATGTTCCGGAACGGCCCCTTCCCGGCGCGGATGAGGCGGGTGATGGTCCTGGTGACCAGGAACGAGCCCACGAAGGCGACCAGCGCGAGCAGCAGGGGCAGCTTCCCCGGCTCGACGATGTTCCGGTACCACCAGTCGTCCATGGGCCCATCTTCCGGTTCGCCCCCCGCTTTCGCAGGCGGGGGCGGCGGCCGACGGCGTCGCGGGCGCCCCGTCCCGCCCCCGCCGGGCCCGGCCGCCCCGGGTAACCTCGCCGAATGCCCAGACCCACCCCCGCCGACGGCCTCCGGTTCGCCTTCGGGACGCTCACCGTGATCCCCGTCCACGTCCGCAGGTGGGACCGCGATGCCGCCCGCGCGGGCATGCTGTGCGCCCCGCTCGCGGGCCTGGTCGTGGGGCTCGGCGCGGCCGCGGCGGGGTCGGCCCTCCTGGCCCTCGGCGCGAGCCCGCTGCTCGCGTCCGTCGCCGCCGTCGCCGTCCCCGCGGCGGCCACCCGGGGGCTGCACCTGGACGGCCTCGCCGACACCGCCGACGGGCTCGGCAGCGGCAAGGCGGCCGAGGACGCGCTGCGCGTCATGAAGCAGTCCGACATCGGCCCGTTCGGCGTCATCACCCTCGTCCTGACGCTGCTCGCCCAGGTCGCGGCCCTCGCCGAGCTGTACGACGAGAGCTGGACGCACGGCGCCACGGCCACCGTCATCGCCGCCACCACGGCCCGCCTCGCCCTCACCCTTGCGGCCCGCACCGGCGTCCCCGCGGCCCGCCCCGAAGGCCTGGGCGCCGCCGTCGCCGAGACCGTCCCCGTGCCCGCGGCGGTGGCCGTCCTCGCCGTCACCACGGCCGCGGCGGCCGTGGCGGGAGTGCCCGGTGGGGCGCCCGCGGTCGCGCACGACGCGGCCGCCGTCGTGCTCGGCTGCGCCGCCGCCGGACTGCTCCTGCGGCACTGTGTGCGGCGCTTCGGCGGCGTCACCGGCGACGTCTTCGGCGGACTCGCCGAGACGAGCGCCACCACGGTCCTCCTTGTGCTCGCCCTCGGCCAACACGCACAGTGAGGCGCACCGCAACAATTACGGGCGTAGGCTCGCGACGGGCTTACCACCCAAAAGCCCGCAAGACTTCATTGAAACCTCCTATGAAAGAGGGACTTCAGCACCGTGACTGCTCTGACTCTCAGCACCGCCGCCGCGTCCGGCCTGCGTGCCGACGCGATCGTCGTCGGTGTCGCGAAGGGCGCCAAGGGGCCGGTCGTGGCTCTTGGCGCCGAGTCCGTGGACAAGGCGTACGACGGCAAGCTCGCGTCCGTCCTGGAGACCCTCGGCGCCTCGGGCGGCGAGGGCGAGGTGACGAAGCTGCCCGCGCCGTCCGGCTTCAAGGCGCCGGTCGTCCTGGCAGTCGGCCTCGGCGCGGTCCCCGAGAAGGACTCGGCGTACGACGCGGACACCCTGCGGCGCGCGGCCGGTGCCGCCGCCCGGGCCCTCGCGGGCACCAAGAAGGCGGGCTTCGCCCTGCCGATCGCCGACGCGGCCGACACGGGCGCCGTCGCGGAGGGCGCCCTGCTCGGCGCGTACTCCTTCGACGCCTACAAGGGCAACGGCAAGGACACCAAGGCCGCCAAGGGCAAGGGCAAGGCGGATGACGACAAGGGTGCCAAGGGTGCCAAGGCGCCGCTCGCCGAGGTCGCCCTGCTCGGCGCCAAGCCGCGCGACAAGGCCCACAAGGCCGCCGTCGAGCGCGCGACCGCCGTCACCGAGGAGCTCAACCGCGCCCGTGACCTGATCAACACCCCGCCGAACGACCTGAACCCGGAGGCCTTCGCGGCGGTCGCCACCGCCGCCGCCAAGGAGCACGGCGTCAAGATCCAGGTCCTGGACGAGAAGGCGCTCGCCAAGGGCGGCTTCGGCGGCATCCTCGGCGTCGGCGTGGGCTCGGACGCCCCGCCGCGGCTGGTGAAGCTGTCGTACACCTCGTCGAAGGCGAAGAAGCACCTCGCCTTCATCGGCAAGGGCATCACGTACGACTCGGGCGGCATCTCGCTGAAGCCCGCCGGGCACAACGAGACCATGAAGTGCGACATGAGCGGTGCCGCCGCCGTGTTCGCCGCCGTGATCTCCGCCGCCCGCCTGGGCCTGGAGGTCAACGTCACCGGCTGGCTCGCGCTCGCCGAGAACATGCCGTCCGGCTCCGCCACCCGCCCCGGCGACGTCCTGCGGATGTACAGCGGCAAGACCGTCGAGGTGCTCAACACCGACGCCGAGGGCCGCCTGGTCCTGGCCGACGCCATCGCCAAGGCCTCCGAGGACAAGCCCGACGCGATCGTGGACGTGGCGACCCTGACCGGCGCCATGATGATGGCCCTGGGCGGCCGCACCTTCGGCATCATGGCCAACGACGACGCCTTCCGGACCTCGGTGCACGAGATCGCGGAGGAGGTCGGCGAGCCGTCCTGGCCGATGCCGATGCCGGAGCACCTGCTCAAGGGCATGGACTCCCCCACCGCCGACATCGCCAACATGGGCGAGCGCATGGGCGGCGGCCTGGTCGCCGGACTCTTCCTGCGGGAGTTCGTCGGCGAGGGCATCACCTGGGCCCACCTGGACATCGCGGGCCCCGCCTACAACGAGGCCGCACCCTTCGGCTACACCCCGAAGGGCGGCACCGGCTCCGCGGTCCGCACCCTGGTGCGCCTCGCCGAGCGCACCGCCGCGGGCGACCTCGGCTGATTCCGTACGCTGGGTACGGCCCCGGAAGCCTCGGCTCCGGGGCCGTACCCATGGGTGCGCGCGGGCGACGTCCGGTGCGCGTACGCAAGGACGTACGGATTTCGCTGTGAATGAAATCCGCGTGTCCACACGTGGTCCTGACCCTTTCGACGGGCGATCGGCCGTCCCATCGCCCGGCCCGGCGTCCCGCCTGTCGCCGACAAGTGCGAAGATGGGTTCTCGGCAGGACAGGGCCCCCACCACAGGGCCGAAGAAGAGCGGCCGTATACCAGCCGACCGACCGGTCGTCCCCGTCTCACCGGGGTCCGGCGCACGGCGCACATGCATGGAGGACGTGACGTGGCGAACGACGCCAGCACCGTTTTCGACCTAGTGATCCTCGGCGGTGGAAGTGGCGGTTACGCCGCGGCCCTGCGCGCCTCGCAGCTGGGTCTCGACGTCGCACTGATCGAGAAGAACAAGCTCGGCGGCACCTGCCTGCACAACGGCTGCATCCCCACGAAGGCGCTGCTGCACGCCGGCGAGATCGCCGACCAGGCGCGCGAGGCCGACCAGTTCGGCGTCAAGGCGACCTTCGAAGGCATCGACATCAAGGGCGTCCACAAGTACAAGGACGACGTGATCGCCGGCCTGTACAAGGGCCTGCAGGGCCTGGTCGCCTCCCGCAAGGTCACCTACATCGAGGGCGAGGGCCGGCTCTCGTCCCCCACCTCCGTGGACGTGAACGGCCAGCGTATCCAGGGCCGCCACATCCTCCTGGCGACCGGCTCCGTGCCGAAGTCGCTGCCCGGCCTGGAGATCGACGGCAACCGCGTCATCTCCTCCGACCACGCGCTGGTCCTGGACCGGGTGCCGGAGTCGGCGATCATCCTCGGCGGCGGCGTCATCGGCGTCGAGTTCGCCTCCGCCTGGAAGTCCTTCGGCACCGACGTGACCGTCGTCGAGGGCCTGAAGCACCTCGTGCCCGTCGAGGACGAGAACAGCTCCAAGCTGCTCGAGCGCGCCTTCCGCAAGCGCGGCATCAAGTTCAACCTCGGCACCTTCTTCGACAAGGCCGAGTACACCGAGAACGGCGTCCGCGTCACCCTCGCCGACGGCAAGACCTTCGAGGCCGAGGTGCTGCTCGTCGCCATCGGCCGCGGCCCGGTCTCGCAGGGCCTCGGGTACGAGGAGCAGGGCGTCGCGATGGACCGCGGCTACGTCCTGGTCGACGAGTACATGCAGACGAACGTGCCGACGATCTCGGCCGTCGGCGACCTCGTCCCGACGCTCCAGCTCGCGCACGTCGGCTTCGCCGAGGGCATCCTGGTGGCGGAGCGCCTGGCCGGCCTCAAGACCGTCCCGATCGACTACGACGGCGTGCCCCGGGTGACGTACTGCCACCCCGAGGTCGCCTCCGTGGGCATCACCGAGGCCAAGGCCAAGGAGGTCTACGGCGCGGACAAGGTCGTCGCCCTCAAGTACAACCTCGCGGGCAACGGCAAGAGCAAGATCCTCAAGACCGCGGGCGAGATCAAGCTCGTCCAGGTCAAGGACGGTGCCGTGGTCGGCGTCCACATGGTCGGCGACCGCATGGGTGAGCAGGTCGGCGAGGCCCAGCTGGTCTACAACTGGGAAGCGCTGCCCGCCGAGGTGGCCCAGCTCATCCACGCCCACCCGACGCAGAACGAGGCGCTCGGCGAGGCCCATCTCGCCCTCGCCGGCAAGCCCCTGCACTCCCACGACTGACCCCTCAGTCACACGGGCGCGACGACCACAGACTTCCTTCCCCGGGCTCTCGACTAACCTCGAGCAGGGGAGGCCCCATTGCGTAAGGAGCAACAGAAACCATGTCGGTTTCCGTAACCCTTCCGGCGCTCGGCGAGAGCGTCACCGAAGGCACTGTCACCCGCTGGCTGAAGGCCGAGGGCGAGCGCGTCGAGGCCGACGAGCCGCTGCTCGAGGTCTCGACCGACAAGGTCGACACCGAGATCCCCTCCCCCGCCGCCGGCGTCCTGGCCTCCATCAAGGTCGCTGAGGACGAGACCGTCGAGGTCGGCGCCGAGCTCGCCGTCATCGACGACGGCTCGGGCGCGCCCGCCGCGGCCCCGGCCCCGGCTGCCGAGCCCGCTCCGGCCGCCGAGCCCGCCCCGGCGCCGGTCGCCGAGGCCCCGGCCGCTCCGGCCGCCCCCGCCGAGGCGCCCGCCGCCCCGGCCGGTGGCGCCGCCGAGGGCACCGAGGTCACCCTGCCCGCGCTCGGCGAGTCCGTCACCGAGGGCACCGTCACCCGCTGGCTGAAGGAGGTCGGCGAGGAGGTCGCGGCCGACGAGCCCCTCCTCGAGGTCTCCACGGACAAGGTCGACACCGAGATTCCGTCGCCGGTCGCGGGCGTGCTGCTCGAGATCGTCGTCGGTGAGGACGAGACCGCCGAGGTCGGCGCCAAGCTCGCCGTCATCGGTGCGCCTGGTGCCGCGCCCGCCGCCGCTCCGGCTGCCGCCCCGGCCGCCCCCGCCGCGGCTCCGGCTCCGGCTGCCCCCGCGGCTCCGGCCCCGGCTCCGGCTGCCCCCGCCGCTCCGGCCGCCCCGGCGCAGCCCGCCGCTGCCGCCCCGGCTCCGGTGCGGCCCGCGGCCCCGGCCGCTCCGGCGCAGCCCGCCGCCCCCGCCGCCCCGGCCCCGGTCACCCCGGCCGACGACGGCGCGTACGTCACCCCGCTGGTGCGCAAGCTCGCCTCGGAGAACGGCGTCGACCTGGGCTCGGTCAAGGGCAGCGGCGTCGGTGGCCGCATCCGCAAGCAGGACGTGCTCGCCGCCGCCGAGGCCGCGAAGGCCGCGGCTCCGGCCGCTGCCGCCGCCCCGGCCGCCGCGGCTCCGGCGGCCGCGTCGAAGGCCCCGGTCATCGAGGCGTCCCCGCTGCGCGGCCAGACGGTCAAGATGACCCGCATGCGCAAGGTCATCGGCGACAACATGATGAAGGCCCTGCACGGCCAGGCGCAGCTCTCCAGCGTGGTCGAGGTCGACATCACGAAGCTGATGAAGCTCCGTGCCGCGGCCAAGGACTCCTTCGCCGCCCGTGAGGGCGTCAAGCTGTCCCCGATGCCGTTCTTCGTCAAGGCGGCGGCGCAGGCGCTGAAGGCCCACCCGGTCGTCAACGCCCGCATCAACGAGGACGAGGGCACCATCACCTACTTCGACTCGGAGAACATCGGCATCGCCGTCGACTCCGAGAAGGGCCTGATGACCCCGGTCATCAAGGGTGCCGGTGACCTGAACCTGGCCGGCATCGCCAAGGCGACCGCCGACCTGGCCAACAAGGTCCGGGCCAGCAAGATCACGCCGGACGAGCTGTCCGGTGCGACCTTCACCATCTCCAACACCGGCTCGCGCGGCGCCCTGTTCGACACGATCATCGTGCCCCCGAACCAGGTCGGCATCCTGGGCATCGGCGCCACCGTCAAGCGCCCGGTCGTCATCAACCACCCCGACCTCGGCGAGACCATCGCGGTGCGGGACATGACGTACGTGACGCTCTCCTACGACCACCGTCTGGTGGACGGCGCCGACGCCGCCCGCTACCTGACGACGGTCAAGGCCATCCTGGAGGCCGGCGAGTTCGAGGTCGAGCTCGGCCTGTAGTCGCCCGCATACGGCTGTAACACTCGTCTCATCAGCGAGTACGCCCCCGTCCGGAGGTTTCCGGGCGGGGGCGCGGCCGTATTGTCTAGAGGTCGTTGCCCTGTATTTAGGAGCCCTCATGACCGCGCCCGTCGTTCACTCGCTGCGCGAACAGATCCGCGAGCACATCGTGGAAGGCATCGTGAGCGGGCGCTGGAAGCCGGGCGAGCGGATCGTGGAGCGACGGATCGCCGTCGAGCTGGAGGTCAGCCAGACGCCCGTGCGGGAGGCGCTGCGGGAGCTGGAGTCGCTCCGGCTGATCGAGTCCGCGCCCAACAAGGGCGTTCGCGTACGGAACTTGACCGCCGCCGACCTGGAGGAGAGCTACCCCGTCCGGGCCGGTCTCGAGGCCATCGCCGCCGAGCTGGCGGCCGAGCGGCTCGCCGACGACTGCTCGGCGCTCGAACCCCATGTCGCGGCGCTGTACGAGGCCGACAGGGCTTCCGACGGCACCGGGCAGGTGCGGCACACCGTCGGCTTCCACCGCGAGTTGGTGCGGGCCGCGCACAACTCCGTGCTCCTGCACACCTGGGAGGGGCTCGGCATCGAGGTCTTCACCGCGCTGTCCATCCGGTGGCTCGGCACGGTCCAGCAGTCGTACGCGGAGGAGCACGAGGCCCTCGTCTCGGCCTTCCGCCGGCGGGACCCGGCGATCGCGGAGCTGGTGAAGGCCCATGTGCTGGGCTGTGCGCCCCGGGCCTGACGGGTCCTGACGGGCATCAGTCGGGTGCTGACGGGCGCTGACGTGTGCCCGGACGGGCGGCACAGCCGCCGGGTGCTCATTCTCCGGAGCGGCTGCTCATACGTCGCCCCACCTGCGTAAATCCTTCGATTTGAAGGCACTCCGTGCCCTCCGGCGCGGCACCCTGTGCCCACTTTTGTCGATCTGAGGAAGTTTTCCCTTCAAGACTTTGATCGATCATCGATCGCGGGCTTACAGTCGACGACGGGCCCTCACCAGGGCCCTCGCCCTGTCCTGCCAAAGACCAAGGGCACCCCCGACCCTTTCCGTTTAGGGACCCCGCCCGACTCGGGCACGGGCACCCCGTCCGACTCAGGAAGGCGGCGTCATGACCGACCCCCGCATCCAGCCGAGCGAGCTCGACCAGCTCCCGGACCGCGACCCGGAGGAGACCGCCGAATGGCAGTCCTCCCTGGACGCCGTGACCAAGGCGGCCGGGCCGCACCGTGCCGCGTACCTGATGCGCCGCACGCTGGAGCGCGCCGAGGGCGCGGGCCTGGCCCTGCCCAAGCTTCTTGAGACGGACTACGTCAACAGCATCCCGACCTCCGCCGAGCCCGTCATCGACGGCGACGAGGCGATGGAATCCCGCATCACCGCGTGGAACCGCTGGAACGCGGCCGCGATGGTCACCCGCGGTGCCAAGCACGGCGTCGGCGGCCACATCGCCACCTTCGCCTCGGCGGCCTGGCTGTACGAGACGGGCTTCAACCACTTCTTCCACGGGAAGGAGGGCGACGGCTCCGGCGACCAGCTGTACATCCAGGGCCACGCCTCGCCCGGCATCTACGCCCGCGCCTTCCTCGACGGCCGTCTGAACGAGACGCAGCTCGACAACTTCCGCCAGGAGGCGGGCGGCAACGGCCTGCCGTCCTACCCGCACCCGCGGCGGCTGCCCTGGCTCTGGGAGTTCCCGACCGTCTCCATGGGCCTCGGCCCGCTGTCGGCGATCTACCAGGCCCGCTTCAACCGCTACCTCACCAACCGCGGCATCAAGGACGTCTCGTCCTCGCACGTGTGGGCGTTCCTCGGCGACGGCGAGATGGACGAGCCCGAGTCGACGGCGGCACTCGCACTCGCCGCCCGCGAGGGTCTGGACAACCTGACCTTCGTCATCAACTGCAACCTGCAGCGCCTCGACGGCCCGGTGCGCGCCAACTTCAAGATCGTGCAGGAGCTGGAGGCCCAGTTCCGCGGCGCCGGCTGGAACGTCGTGAAGTCGCTGTGGGGCAACGCCTGGGACGAGCTGTTCGCGCTCGACACCACGGGTGCCCTGGTCCGCCGCCTCCGCGAGGTCCCGGACGCGCAGGTCCAGACGTACCAGACCCGCGACGCCGCCTACATCCGCCAGGACTTCTTCGGGTCGGACCCGGCGCTCGTCGAGATGGCGAAGCTGCTCTCCGACGACAAGATCCTCGAGTGTTTCCACCTCTCCCGCGGTGGTCACGAGCCGCGCAAGGTGTACGCCGCGTACAAGGCCGCGCTGTCCCACAAGGGCGCGCCGACCGTCATCCTGGCGCAGACCGTCAAGGGCTTCACCCTCGGTGACGGCTTCGCGTCCAAGAACGCGAACCACCAGATGAAGAAGCTCACGACGGACGAGTTCAGGAACATGCGGGACCTTCTTGAGCTGCCCATCAGCGACAGCGAGTTCGTCGACGGCGTCGTGCCCTACGGCCACCCCGGCGCCGACTCCCCCGAGGTCCGCTACCTCCAGGAGCGCCGCGCGGCCCTCGGCGGCCCGGCCCCGGCCCGCCGCACGCACGCGATCGCCCCGCTGCCGGCCGCCGCCGACAAGGTCTTCGCCTCCTTCGACAAGGGCTCCGGCTCGCAGAACGTGGCGAGCACCATGGCGCTCGTACGGCTGCTCAAGGACCTCGTACGCGACAAGGAGACCGGCAAGCGCTGGGTGCCGATCGTCCCGGACGAGGCCCGCACCTTCGGCATGGAGTCGCTGTTCCCCTCGCTCGGCATCTACTCGCCGAAGGGCCAGACGTACGAGCCGGTCGACCGCGACCAGCTCATGTACTACAAGGAAGCCAAGAACGGCCAGATCCTCAACGAGGGCATCACCGAGGCCGGTTCGATGGCGGACTTCATCGCCGCTTCGTCGTCGTACGCGACGCACGGCGAGGCGATGATCCCCTTCTACATCTTCTACTCGATGTTCGGCTGGCAGCGCACCGCCGACCAGATGTGGCAGCTCGGCGACCAGCTCGGCCGCGGCTTCCTCATCGGCGCCACCGCCGGTCGCACGACGCTGACCGGTGAGGGCCTGCAGCACGCGGACGGCCACTCGCCGATGATCGCCGCGACGAACCCGGCGGCACTCTCCTACGACCCGGCGTTCGCCTACGAGATCGCCGCGATCGTCAAGGAGGGTCTGCGCCGTATGTACGGCGAGGCCGCTCCCGGTGAGGACCAGGACGTCTTCTACTACCTCACCGTCTACAACGAGCCGATGCCGCAGCCCGCGAAGCCCGCGGGTGTGGACGAGGGCATCGTGAAGGGTCTGTACCGCTTCAACACGGCGGAGACGGCGGGTCTTTCCCCCGCCGCCAACGCCGCGCGGATCCAGCTCCTCGGCTCCGGTACGGCCATCCACTGGGTGCTCAAGGCCCAGCGGATGCTCGCCGAGGAGTGGGGCGTGGCCGCCGACGTGTGGTCCGCGACCTCCTGGACCGAGCTGCGGCGCGACGCCCTGGAGGCGGACGCGGCGCTGCTGCTCGGCGAGGAGCGGATGCCTTACGTGCGGCAGGCGCTGCAGGGTGCCGAGGGACCCGTCCTCGCGGTCTCCGACTACATGCGCCAGGTCCCGGACCAGATCGCCCAGTGGGTCGAGCAGGACTACTCCTCGCTCGGCGCCGACGGGTTCGGCCTGTCCGACACGCGTGACGCGGCCCGCCGCCACTTCGGCGTCGACGCCGAGTCGATCGTCGTGGCCTCGCTGGCCCGCCTCGCCGCCCGCGGCGAGGTGCCTGCGGCGGCGGTGAAGGAGGCTCGGGCCAAGTACGGCCTGTAAGCGGGGGTAAGCCTCCGGCTCGGTACGCAGGTGTGGGGCTCCGTCGGGGTGACGGGGCCCCACACCTGCGTTGCCCCCCGGCAGCCGTTTCCCCGCCGCTCCGCGGCGGGGTCTCCCACCCACCCACCCGTGACCGTCGGACCCGGGGCGCCCCCTGCTCGGGCGAAGCCGAGCGCTTGCGGAGGGTGGGCACAGGCTGACCTCCGGCGCCGGGCAGCCTCTTCGCCCCTGCTCCAGCCTCGGTGCCTCGCACCCGGCATCATGGGGAGCATGCGCGCTGCCCGGCTCATCAAGATGGTGCTTCTGCTTCAGTCTCGGGCCTCCATGACCGCCGCCGAGCTCGCGGAGGAGCTCGAGGTCTCGGAGCGCACCATCACGCGGGACGCGCAGGCGCTGTCGGAGGCGGGCGTGCCGGTGTACGCGGACCGGGGGCGGACCGGCGGGTACCGCCTCATCGGGGGGTACCGGACCCGCCTGACGGGCCTTGCCCGCAGCGAGGCGGAGGCCCTGTTCCTGTCCGGAGTCCCGGGCGCGCTGCGCGAGATGGGCCTGGAGGACGCCGCGTCCGCCGCCCGCCTGAAGGTCTCCGCCGCCCTCCTCCCCTCCTTGCGCGACGCCTCCGAGAGCGCCGCCCAGCGCTTCCACCTGGACGCCCCGGGCTGGTTCAAGGAGTCCCCGGCCCCGGCCCTGCTGCCCGCCGTCGCGGACGCCGTGTGGGACGACCGCCGCCTGATCGCCCGCTACCGCCGCCAGGAGTCCGAGGTCAGCCGCGAACTGGAGCCCTACGGCCTCGTCCTGAAGGCCGGCGTCTGGTACCTGTGCGCCCGCGTCCCGGAGACCGGCTCCTACCGCGTCTACCGCATCGACCGCTTCACCTCCGTCGAACCCCACGGCGAGCACCGCTTCGAACGCGACGAGGACTTCGACCTCCCGGGCTTCTGGGAGGAGCGCGCCGCCCAGTTCGCCCGCGCCATCCTGCGCGACCACGCCGTCCTGCGCCTGTCCCCGGACGGCGCCCGGCAACTCCCCTACGTCACCGACCGCGCCGCCGCCCACGAGGCCCTGGCGGACGCCGAACCCGACGAGCGGGGCTGGGTCACCATCACCCTGCCCGTCGAGTCCACCGTGGTCGCCTACACCCAGCTCCTCATGCTGGGCTCGGAGGCCGAGGTCATCGGACCGCCGGAGCTACGGGACCGCATCGCGGCGACGGCGGCCCGCATGGCCGCCCTCTACCGCTAGCCCGCCCTAGCGCCGCTGGCCCGTCCTACCACCCGCCCTAGCGGTAGCCCGTCACGTCCGCCTCCTTGCTCTCCTGGTCCACCTCCGTGATGTACCGCCACGCGTCCGGCGCCGAGCCGTCCACGTCCGTGAAGCCGTACTCCTTGGCGAGGCCGCCGCTGGACAGGGACGCGCCGTTCCACCGCGCCACCTCGGGGTCGGTGGCGAGGGCGACCAGGGCCCGGCCCACGAACGTCGGTGTCTCGGAGATCGCGAAGTGCGGGTTCTGCTTGGTGCCCGCCATCCAGTCGTCCTCGGTGACCTTGAAGTACGTGTCGAGCATCGCCTCCGAGCGCAGCCAGCCCGGCGTCAGACACAGCGCCGTGCAGTCGTACTCCTTCACCTCCTCCGCGAGCGCGCGGGCCATGCGCAGCGGGGCCGCCTTCGCCAGGTCGTAGTAGAACGGCTTGCGGTAGCGCTGGTTGTACTCCTCGGTGCCGTCGGTCACCTCGACGACGAGGCCGCCGGGGCTGCGGACAAGGAGCGGCAGCGCGAAGCGGCTGGTGACGATGTGCGTCTCCATGCCCAGGCGGAGGATCCTGAGGCCCTTCTCCAAGTCGTGCTCCCACATCTTCTTGTCCCACTCGACATGGACGTCACCTCCCCAGATGTCGTTGACCAGGATGTCGAGGCGCCCCTGCTCCCGCTCGATCCGCTCGACGAGCGCGCGCACCTGCTCGGGGTCCAGGTGGTCCGTCGGCACCGCGATCCCCGTACCGCCGGTGCCCGCCTCGGCGCCCGCCGCGCTGACGAGTTCCGCCGTGCCCTCGATGGTCTCCTGGGTCCGGCCCACCTCGCTCGTGTGCTGCCGCGTCGTCCGCCCCGTCACGTAGACGGTCGCCCCCGCGCGGCCCAGCTCCACCGCCATGGCCCGCCCGGCCCCGCGCGTGGCCCCCGCCACCAGCGCGACCTTCCCGGCCAGCCCTTCGGCCGCCCCGGTCGTCCCGGTCCCCTCGGATTCCGGCTTCGTCGTCACTGCGCTCTCCGCTCCGCTCGCCAGGCCTGCCGACTGCTGTGTGTTCTCCATGGGGGGAGCCTCGCAGCGAATGCCGACACCTCCTGTCGGTCTTTCCATGGGCATGTGCACACATAACGACACAGCCGCATTCCGGAGCACTCCGCGTGCGCCCCCACTCCCCAGGACCGATGCTTGACCCGTGATGGACGAGACGGAGTTCTGGGAGATCGTGGACAGCACCCGCGAGGCCGCCGAGGGCGACCCCGAGGACCAGGCCGAGCTGGTCATCGACAAGCTCCTCGAGTACGACCCGGACGCCGTCCTGGACTTCGCGCGGCACTTCGAGGCCCGCTACAACCGCGCCTACCGCTGGGATCTGTGGGGCGCCGCCTGGATCGTGCTCGACGGGGCGAGCGACGACGCCTTCGACTACTTCCGGTGCTGGCTGATCGGGCAGGGCCGGGAGGTCTTCGAAGGCGCCGTGCACGACCCGGACTCGCTGGCGGAACTCCTCGACGAGTTCGACGACGAGATCGACGGCGACGGCGAGGAGCTCGGCTACGCCGCCGACGAGGCCTACGAGCGGATGACCGGCGTCGTCGCCCCCGACCTCGGCATCGCGCCCGCCCCGCCGGAGCCGGAGGGCACCCCGATCGACTTCGAGGACGACCGCGTCCTCGCGGAGCGCTACCCGAAGCTGTGGGAACGCTTCGCGGCACGCTGAGGCCGGTCCGGCGCGCCTCCGCGGATCATCGGGCCCGCCGCCTCAGAAGTGGGTGCCCCCGTCCACCCGTATCTCCGTGCCCGTGATGAACCCGCCGTCCTCGGACGCGAGCATCGCGACGACGGACGCCACCGTCTCGGGGCCCGCGAAGCCCTGACCGATCGCCGGGGCCAGCTTCGCGAACAGGCTCAGGTCCGCGTCCTCGGGCAGGCCGGGGCCGTGGCTCTGCCCGCTGGCGCCGCTGCCGTCGGTCATGCCGCTGGAGATGGAACCGGGCTGGACCGCGGTGAAGCGGATGCCCCGCTTCGCGTACTCGCTCGCCAGGGCGTGGGTCATGGACTGGATGCCGCCCTTGCTGGCCGCGTACGCCGCCATGTACGGATGGGCGAACGCCGCCGACGTGGAGCTGAAGTTGACCACGGCCGCGTCCTCGCCCTCGAGGAGGGACGGGATCGACTCGCGGATCATCAGGAACGTGCCGGTCAGGTTGATCCGGAGCACCTGCTCGAAGGAGTCGAGGCTGGTCTCGTGCGTGTGCGAGGAGCGCAGCACGCCCGCCGCGTTGACCAGCACGTCCAGGCCCCCGAGCGCGGTGACCGCGGCGGCCACGCCCGCGCGCACCGACGCCTCGTCCGCGACGTCGACCACGAGCGTCGTCAGCCGGCCCGCGGTGGCGCCCGCCTTCTGCTCCGTGTCCTTCAGGCCCGCCTCGCTGATGTCGGCGGCCACCACTCTGCCGCCCTCCGCGAGCAGGCGAAGCACGGTGGCCTGGCCGATGCCCGAGCCGCCGCCGGTGACGAGGGCGCGGCGGTCCGCGTAACGCGTCAGGTTCATGGGTCTCTCCGATCAGCCTCGGACAGCCGGGCCCGCTGCGGGTCCGGCACGGTCCAACTGATTTCAATGTACGCCCTCGTGGCACGTTTTGCCATAGCGTCATTTCGTGAATTCCGACCCGGTCCCGCGTAGGCTTCGAACGTGAGCACCCAACCGCCGCAGCCCGCACGAGCGCCGCAGCCGACCCGCCCCTCGCTGACCGAGCGCCGCAAGGCGGCCACGCAGCTCGACATCGCCCGCGCCGCCGCCGAACTCTTCGCCGAGCGGGGCCCGGACGGCACCACCGCCGAGGAGATCGCGCACCGTGCGGGCGTGGCGCTGCGCACCTTCTACCGCTACTTCCGCAACAAGCAGGACGCGGTCGCGCCGCTCCTCGCGGGGGGCGCCGCCGAGTGGCGGGCCCGCCTCGCGGACCTGGACGCCGGGGTGCCGACGGCGCTCGAACGCTCCATCGCCGAGGCCCTCACCCCCGTCGGCACCCGCGCCGACGAGGCCCTGGAGTGGACCCGCGGCCTGCTCCGCGCCGCCCAGGACGACCCGGCCCTGCGCGCGGTGTGGTACCGGGTGAACCAGGAGTCCGAGGAGCAGCTGGTCCCGGTGCTCGCCCGGCTCGTGGGCGAGGGCGCCGACGAGCTCGAGGTGCGGCTCGCCGCCGCGGCCGCCACCGACGCCATCCGGATCGCCCTGGAGACCTGGGCCGCCACGGACGACCCGCCGAGCGGCCCCCGCTCCCCCGCGGAGCTGGCGGTCCGCTGCCTGCGCGAACTGACGGGTGGCCTCAGGCTCCTGGAGAGGTGAGGCGGAGGGCCGCCGGAGTCGCGCCCCGGAAAGCCGCCCGGCCCCGCTACGCCCCCGCCGCGCCCCCTCCCCCTCCCTCTGTCCCCACCCCCTCTTCCACCACGAACACCAGCAGCGCCACGTCGTCCCGTACCCCACCGGAGAACCGGACCAGATCGCTCCAGATCGCGTCCGTGAAGGCGGCCGGGTCGCGCTCCGCCGCGAAGAGCGCGGGCAGCCGCTCCACCAGCGGATAGAAGGCCCCGGACGCGTCCCTCGCCTCGGTCACGCCGTCCGTGACGGTCAGCAGCCAGTCGCCGGGCTTGAGGCCGACGACGACCGGGGCGGGCGGCGCCACCCCCGCGATGCCGAGGCCCAGGGGCGGACCGGGCGTGACGTCGAGTTCGGTGACCGCGCCGTCGCGCAGCAGCAGGGGCGGCGGGTGGCCGCAGGAGACGAGGCGCAGCTCACCGGCAGTGGCGCCGAACTCCAGGAGGACGGCGGTGGCGAAGAGTTCGCCGGGCTCACCGTGTTCGGCGTCTTCGGAGTCGATGACGAGGCGCCGGTCGAGGCGCGCGGCGACCCCCTCCAGGTCGCCCTGGTCGAGGACCGCCTCCCGGAAGGCGCCGAGCAGCGCCGCGACGGTCCCGACGGCCGCGAGCCCGTGCCCCTGCACGTCCCCGACCAGCGCCCGCACCCCGCAGGGCCCCCTGCGTACGTCGAAGAGGTCACCGCCGACCAGGGTGCCGCGCTGCGCCGCCCGGTACAGGCCCGCGCAGCGCACCGGGCCCACGCGTTCCGGCAGTGGCGGCAGGACCGCGAACTGGGCCGCCTCGGCGACCGTGCGGACCGTGACGAGCTGGGCGTCGCGGCGGCTGCGCACCCAGGCGAAGAGCACACTGAGCACCGCCACGAAGGCGACGGTCGCGGTGTCGCTCGCACCGGGGTGCCCCAGGTCGTAGTGCGGCAGGGAGAGCAGCAGCAGGACGGTGCCGCCCAGGAGCGCGGTGGCCGCGGGCCCGTAGGCGAGGGCGGCGAGCGGCGGTACGGCGGCGAGCAGGAAGCTCAGGTCGAGCGTCTTCGGGGTCAGGAGCTGGATGACGCAGGTCAGGACCAGGAGCACCGGCGCGGGCCAGCGCGCCCAGGGAGGCGTCGGCGCGCCGCGGTGCCAGCCCGCGTCCCGGGCGCTGCGCCGCCTGGCCGCGGCCCTGATCATCGGTGCTCCTTCCCGGCGGGCCCGAGGACGTGCCCACGCCCGCGCAGGACGCGTCCTCGCGCGCGGCGCACGTGTCCACGCTCGCGGGGGACGTATCCACGCTCCTACGCGCGCGTGGCGGGCGCACGCCGGGCCGGTCCGTCAGGTGTGCCGGGCCGGGCGCTCCGGGGGACGGCCACGGGGCCCCGGCGGCCGGGTGTCAGAGAGGGCGGCCCATCAGGACGTCGTCCACGTACCGGCCGTCCAGGAGGAACTCGCCGGGCAGCACGCCCTCGGTCACGAACCCCTCGGACTCGTAGAGCGTGCGCGCCGCGGCGTTGTGTCCGAGCACCCGCAGCGTGATGCGGCGCGCGCCCTGGCGGCGTGCCTCCGCCACCACGGCCTGGAGCAGCCCGCGTCCCACGCCCTTGCCGCGCGCCTCGTCGGCGACGACGAATCCCAGGATCTGGCGGACGTGCGCGTTCACGGCGAGCGGGGTGGGGAACCCGAGCCTTATGTAGCCGACGACGTGCCCGTCGAGCTCGGCGACCAAGTGGTCGCGGGGGCCGAAGCGTTCGGAGAAGAACGGCTCGTAGGGCGGCTGCGGACGCGGCTGCACGGAGTGCACGGTGGACCAGTTCGCACGGTCCATGCGGGCCAGGGCGGCATCGTCGTCGGCCCGCGCGGTGCGTATGTACGTCTGCTGCATGAGCGCCACTGTACGGCGGGCGTACGACGGCACAACCGTCTCTTTCACGGCAGGATGGCCCCATGGAGCAGCACGCGTCACCCCCGGAGTCGACGGATCCGGTGAACCGGGCGGATCAGGCGAACCCGGCGGAGCCCCCGCACGAGCCGCGCCGCGTCGCCGTGTCCGGCGCCTCGGGCCTCATCGGCTCCGCGCTCACCCGCTCCCTGTCCGAGGACGGCCACGAGGTCGTCCGGCTCGTGCGCCGGGCACCGCGCACGAAGGACGAGGTGCGCTGGGACCCCAAGGAGGGGTACGTCGACGCCGCCGGGCTCGCGGGCTGCGACGCCGTCGTGAACCTGGCGGGCGCCGGGATCGGCGACCGGCGCTGGAACGACGCGTACAAGCGCGAGCTCCGCGACAGCAGGGTGCTCGGCACCAGGACCCTCACGGCCGCCGTGGCGGCCCTCGACGAGCCGCCCCGGGTGTTCCTGAACGGCAGCGCGATCGGCTACTACGGAGACACCGGTCAGCGCGCGGTGGACGAGACGGCCCCTCCTGGAGAGGGCTTCCTGCCGTCGATGTGCGTGGAGTGGGAGCAGGCGGCCGCCGCGGCCCAGGACGCGGGCGTACGCACGGTGTTCACGCGTACCGGTCTGGTCGTCGCGCGCGGGGGCGGTGCCTGGGGGCGGATGTTCCCGCTCTTCAAGGCGGGGCTCGGCGGGCGGCTCGGCAACGGCCGGCAGTACTGGAGCTTCATCGCGCTCTACGACGAGGTGGCGGCGATGCGGCATCTGCTCGCGCGGGACGACCTGTCGGGGCCGTTCAACCTGACGGCCCCGGAACCGGTCACCAACCGCGAGGTGACGGCCACGATGGGCCGGGTGCTGCACCGCCCGACCGTGTTCACCGCGCCCGCGCCCGCACTGCGGGTCGTCCTCGGCGAGATGGCGGGGGACGTCCTCGGCAGCCAGCGCGTCCTCCCCACCCGGCTCACGGAGTCCGGGTTCGCGTTCACCCACCCCGGCATCGAGGACGCCGTCAGGGCCGCGTCGGCCTGACTCCCGGATCACCCGCACCCGACCGTGCGACCACCGTGCGACCATGCCCGGTCCATGCGCGACTCCCAGCGGCCGCCCGCGCTCCTACCCTCGACCGGAACTCGGGGATTCCGCCGCCCTCACGAGGGCATAAGGCTCCCCAGCAGTCGAGCGAGCCGCGCAACCTCCGGGAGGAGCACGTGCCAGAGCCTGCGCACCATGTGGATGTCGTCATCGTGGGAGCCGGGGTCGCGGGACTGTCGGCCGCCCACCAGCTGACCAGCGCCGGTGTAACGACCGTTGTCCTGGAAGCCGCCCCTTACGTCGGCGGCCGGATGTCGACCGAGAAGGTGGACGGCTTCCGGCTCGACAGGATCGGGCAACTGCTGACGACGTCGTATCCGGAACTGCGTCACACCCCCGGCCTCGACGCACTCGTCCTGCGCCCCTTCGCCCCCGGCCTGCTGGTGCACAGCGCCGGCAGGCACCACCGCATGGCGGAGCCGAGCGGCGGAAGGAGCGCGAGGGGCGCACTCACGGCGGCGCGCGCCCTCGCGAGCGCCCCCCGGGTGCCGCGGCCCGCACGCACGGCCCCGGGTTCCCCGCCCCGGCCCCCGTCCAGGACCACTCCATGGCCCTCCAGGCCGCCGTCCCGCACGGCGCCCCTGGGAGGCGCACTCGACCAGGCCCGCCTCGGCGCGGCGCTCTCCCGGATCGCGGCGACCCCCGTGCGACGGCTCCTCGCGCGCCCCGAACTGCCCGCGGGCCAGGCCCTGTCCGCGCGCGGACTGCCCGCGCGCACCATCGAGGGGTTCCTGCGCCCGCTTCTGTCGGCGCTGCTGTGCGACCCGGACCTGACGACGTCGAGCCGGTGCGCCGACCTCGCCCTGCACGCCTTCGCGCGCGGCCGCCTGTGCCTGCCCGAGGGCGGCGCCGACGCCCTGCCGGAGCTGCTCGCGGGCGCGCTGCCGCCCGGCACCGTGCGCACCGGCGTCCGCGTCACCTCGGTGTCCGCGAACCGTGTCACCACCGCCGACCACGGCGAACTGTCCTGCGCCGGTGTCCTGCTCGCCACCGACGCGCGCGCCGCCGCCGAACTCCTCCCCGGCCTGCGCGTACCGCCGTTCCACCCGGTCACGGTGGTGCACCACGCGGCCCCCGAGCCGCCGCTCGCCGAGCCCGCGCTCCTCCTGGACGCCGACCGCGGGGGCCCGGTCGCCCACACGGCCGTCGTCAGCCACGTCGACCCCTCACGCGCGCCCGCGGGCCGGACCCTGGTGTCCTCGACCGTCCTCGGCACGCCCCCGGACGACCTGGAGCGGTCCGTGCTCGGCCACCTCGCGAAGCTGTACGGCACGCCGACCGACCGCTGGGAGCTGCTGGCCGTGCACCGCACGCGCGAGGCGGTGCCCGCGATGCCGCCGCCGCACGATCTGCGCCGTCCCGTAAGGCTGTTGGCGGGTCTCTACGTGTGCGGCGACCACCGCGACACCAGCACGGTGCAGGGCGCGCTGCACTCCGGGCGCAGGGCGGCGCACGCCGCGCTCGCCGACCTCGGCATCCGCCCTGCCGGCACGGAGGAACCACTCCCCGCAGCCGCCTGAGCCCCCTCCCCGGGGCTCACTCATCGGACCTGTCCGACGTGTCGGACCGGCTCCCCCTAAGCCCCCGCGCCCCCCACGCGGGGGCTTCAACCGTCCCGCGGTCTTGTCACCGACCCAGCACAGCACTACCGTCCCAGCGGATCCGGGCACCGGACCACCGAGCCGCGGGAGGACTGACGTGCGTCGCACCTTGCCGGTGTTCACTCTCATCCTGGGCCTATTCATGGGATCTCTGACCGCGCCGATCGCCCAGGCCGACGACCTAGCCGACGACCAGGCCGCACCCCGCGCAGGCGACGGAACCGGCGCTCCCCGCCCCGACGACGACGTGCCGTCCGTCGTCCCCCGCCCCACCGACTGGACCGCGCTCCCGGGGCGCACCGAACTCACCCATCGCACCCGCATCCTGATCGATCCACGGCAGGCGTCGGCCACCGCGCTGCCGTCCGGCCGCGCCGAATTCCCGGGCCCCGCACGCCAGTCCGTCCACGCGCTCGCGACCCAGCTGCGTACGGAGATCCAGCAGGTCAGCGGCATCGCCCCGCGCGTCGTCGCGGGTGGAAGGCCGGACCGGGACGACATCACCCTCACCCTCGCCGCCGGACAGGTCCCCGGCGCCGAGGCCCAGGCCGAGGGCCACCGCTTCGACAGCGCGGGCCCCGTCCGCGTATCCGCAGCCTCCACGCACGGCCTGTACTACGGCACCCGCACCCTCCTCCAGCTCCTGCGCACCACCGCCGCCGACCACCGCGCGGTCCCGCGCGCCCGCTCGGCCGACCGGCCCGCGCAGGCGGTCCGGATGGTCCACCTGGACGCGGGGCGCAAGTACTGGCGGATCCCGTATCTGAAGAACCTGATCCGCAGGATGGGCGACCAGAAGCTCAACACCCTGTTCCTGCACCTGTCGGAGTCCGAGGGCTTCCGGCTGTACAGCCCGAGGTTCCCCGGCCTCGCCGACCCCGACCACAGCTACAGCCGCGCCGACATCGAGGACCTGAAGGCCTTCGCCGCGCGTCATCACGTGCAGGTGATGCCGGGTCTGGAGCTGCCCGGCCATGCCACGGCGATCAGCGAGGCGTTCGGCATCGGATTCGGCTCGGGTCCCGGCGCGTGCACGGGGGCCCATACGCACTCCCACCTCACGCCGGACTGGATCATCGACATGACCAGCGAGAAGGCGATCGCCAAGAGCAAGGAGATCGTCGACGAGTTCGCGGGCTGGTTCGACGCGCCGCTGTTCTCCATCGGGGCCGAGGAGGTGCCGGGTCAGCTCGCCGAGTGCCCGCGCGTCAAGAACCACCTGGCCGCCGCGCCCGACGTGTCCACCCTCGGTGACCTGCTCAACCGGTACATCAACACCCTGGACGACGTGGTCACTTCGCACGGCAGGCGCACCGCCGTCTACAACGGCTCCGAGCACCTGCCCGCGCCGCAGCAGCGCGTGCACGCGCCGGTCGTCTTCCTCACCTGGGAGGGGACGGGCGCGGAGCCCGCCATTCCGGGCCATGACGAGATCGCCATCGGCCCCCTCTACAACACGCCGAACAACTACCACCACAAGTACCCCGACGAGCCCTGGATGTACGACACCTGGGCACCGAGCACCGCCCCCGACATGCTCGGCTCCGGCGTCGTGAACTGGGCGGACTACAACTTCTGGGCCGACGACGCGTACTTCGAGCAGCATCTGGCGGGCCCCCGCGCGATCCTCGCGGACCGCACCTGGAACCGCTCCCCGACGCCGGACACCCTGACCGCCTTCCAGGCGCGCGTGCGGCGCGTCGGCGATCCCCCGGGCACCACGCCCGCGTGGTCGCGGCCCCGGGTGCAGGACCGCCCGAGCCACCACTGGACCTTCGACGACGCCGCGTACCCGAAGGGCTGGACGTACGCGGGCAGCCCCGGCAACACGATCTTCGCCGAGGACGTCGCGGGCGACCTGCCCGGCACCTCGTACATCGTCGACAACCCCACGCCCGTGCCCGGCGTGCGCGGGCAGGCCTGGCGCTTCGACTCGGACCGGGACGGCGTCGGCTTCGGCGGGGTGGACGTGGCCGCGCCCTGGACGGTGTCGGCCCTGGTCCGGCCGTCGGCGAGGACCGGCGACCAGGTGCTGCTCAGCTCCGGGGCGGGAGCCCTGAAGCTGATGCAGCACGGCACGGGCCGGGTGGGCTTCACCCGTTACGGGGAGGCCGACTTCAGCTTCCCGTACACGCTTCCGCTGGACCGGTGGACCCGGCTGACCTGGGTGGCGACGGAGGAACGAACGGTCCTGTACGCGGACGGGGTGCGGGTCGGTGTCGTCCCCGCGTCGATTCCGTTGCCGATGCGGTCCATCGGCAACGAACGCGCGAGCTTGCGCGGGGACTTGGACGACCTCGCCACGTGGGACGTGGCGTTGGGGGAACCGGCCGTCGCCCGCCTGCGGTGATCCCGGCAGGGGGCGGCCCGAACCGGCCGCCCCCGCCGCTCCCGCTAGCCCAGCGCCGCGACCCTGTCGCGATACCCCCGCACCGGCGCCGCGTCCCGATACGGCTCCAGCCGGCGCTCGAAGTCGCGTACGTACTCCACCGCCCGCACCGACCGCATCTCGCCCGCCGCCTGGGCCGCCTCCGCGCCCAGTTGGCAGGCCTGTTCCAGCTCTCCGAGGCCGAGGCGCGAGGAGGCTAGGACGACGCGGCAGAAGAGCCTGCTGCGGGCGTACCCGGGGGCGCGCAGCTGCAGGGAGCGCTCGGCGTGCTGGGCGGCCGCGCGGTACTGCTGGAGGTCGCGGTTGCAGTGCGCGAACTCGTCGGCGAGCTGGGCCTCGTCGAAGAACCGCGCCCAGTACGGGACCTCGTCGCCGGGCCGCGCGGTCTCCAGCGCGCGCTCGGCGCGCACCATCGACGCCGAGCAGGCCCGCACCTCGCCGAGGACCCCGTGCCCGCGTGCCTCGACGGCGTGCAGCAGGGCCTGCACGACGGGCGGCGCCGAGGAGCCGACGCCCTGCTGGGCGACGCGCGCGAGCTGCACGGCCTCGCGTCCGTGGCCGAGGTAGACGGCCTGGCGGCTCATGGTGACGAGCACATAGCTGCCGTACGCGCGGTCGCCCGCGGCCTGCGACAGGCGCAGCGCCTGCACGAAGTACCGCTGGGCGAGTCCGTGCGCCGCGATGTCGTACGACGTCCAGCCCGCGAGCCGGGTCAGGTCGGCGGCGGCCGCGAACAGGCGCCGTCCGGCCTGCTCGCCGTAGGTGCCGCGGAGCATCGGCTCGGCCTCGTGCTCCAGGTAGCGCACCAGGGCCTGGCGGGCGTGCCCGCCGCCGTAGGCGTGGTCGAGCGCGCGGAACAGCTCGCCGACGGAGCGCAGGGCCGCGATGTCGCCGCCGGTGACCCGGTGGCCGGGCCCCCGGTCGGTGTCGCGGCGCTGCCTGGGCACGATCGGGCGGCCCTGCGGGGGCACCCGGGGGGTCTGCGGCGGTTCGCCGCGGGCGACGCGTTCGTCGGCGCGGCCGATGAGCCAGTCCCGGCTCGGCACCACGAGCCCGGCCGGGGTGAAGGCGATCTTGCGCAGCTCGGCGTGGCTGCCGGAGTCCTTGCGCCACAGGCCGCCGACGATGTCGACGGCTTCCTCGGGCGAGGAGGCGAACTCCAGGCCCGCGTAGACGGGCGCGCACGCGTCGAGCCCGAGGTCCTGTGCGGACAGGCGGCGGCCGAGGCGCCGCGTGAAGACCTCCGCGATCAGCGCGGGGGTGGTGCCGCGGGGCTGCTGGCCTCTGAGCCAGCGTGTCACCGATGTCTTGTCGTACCTGAGATCGAGACCGTGCTCGAGCCCTAGCTGATCGACGCGGCGCGCCAGGCCCGCATTGGAGAACCCGGCTTCCGCGATGAGCGCGGCTAGCTGGCGGTTGGGGGTGCGCTGCGGGGGTCGTTCCGTCATCAGCTGTGCGGTCTCCTGCCTTCCGGGCCTGCCTTGAGCAGCCCTTATGGCCTCGTGAACGGCGCGAATGTAGCGGCCCCTACGGGCCTCATCTCGACCTTCAAGCCGCATTCATCCGATCGTGTGAGGATTGACCGGAGGGCTGACGGGATTCCGCCGGACGTACAGTGGCAGGGGCACGATCCGTGCACGGTGAAGGTTTCCGTGGAGGCGCGGGTCAGGTGCACGCGGATGTTCTTAGGGAGGCACGTGCCGTGGGCGAGATTCGATTCATCCGGCTGGGTTTCGGTCCGGAGTCCGTCGAGTACCAGGAGGCCTGGGACGAGCAGCGGCGGGTGCACGCCGCCCGCTTCGCGGACGAGGTCCCGGACACCTGCCTGCTCCTCGAGCACCCGCCGGTGTACACGGCGGGCCGCAGGACCGAGGACAGCGAGCGCCCACTGGACGGCACCCCGGTCGTGGACGTGGACCGCGGCGGCAAGATCACCTGGCACGGTCCGGGCCAGCTCGTGGGCTACCCGATCCAGAAGCTGCCGCGTCCGGTGGACGTCGTAGCACACGTACGCCGCCTGGAAGACGCACTTATCCGAACGTGTGCCGAGTTCGGTCTCGAAACCACGCGCGTCGAGGGGCGCAGCGGCGTATGGGTCCTCGGCGATCCGGTGGAGTCGCGCCCGGCCCTCGGCGGGCTCAGACTCGACTTCGACCCGCGCCTCACGGACGAGGAGTTCGACCCCCGCCTGAACGGCCCGGAGTACGCGCCCTCCAACGCCGGCCAGCGCCGCGAGGACCGCAAGGTCGCCGCGATCGGCATCCGCGTCGCCAAGGGCGTGACCATGCACGGCTTCGCGCTGAACGTGAACCCGGACAACACCTGGTTCGACCGGATCGTGCCCTGCGGCATCCGTGACGCCGGTGTGACGTCCATCGCGCACGAGGTGGGCCGCGACATCACGATCGCCGACGTGCTGCCGGTGGCCGAGAGGCACCTGCGGGACGTACTGGAGAACGCGGACCTCAAGCCGCGGGTGGTGGAGAAGCCCGCCGCCGAGGTGCCGCAGCCCGCGCAGGAGGCGGCAGCGGCCCCAGCCGGGTCCCCCGAGACCGCCCTCGCCTAGCCGTCGGGCCCCGGCCCGACCGGCCCGGGCCGACCCCCGGGCGCCCGAGCGGGAATGCACCCCTCGGGCCGGAGGTTGGCCAGAAGTAAGTCCAATGACATCGCGGGCGTACCCTGGGGTGCGCCGACGAATCGAAGTTACGCCAGCTATCAGGGAGCCGATGTGTCCGCAGTCGCACCCGACGGACGCAAGATGCTGCGCCTGGAGGTCCGGAACGCCCAGACCCCCATCGAGCGCAAGCCCGAGTGGATCAAGACCCGGGCGAAAATGGGCCCCGAGTACACGAAGATGCAGGCGCTCGTGAAGAGCGAGGGCCTGCACACGGTGTGCCAGGAGGCGGGCTGTCCGAACATCTACGAGTGCTGGGAAGACCGCGAGGCCACGTTCCTCATCGGCGGCGACCAGTGCACGCGGCGCTGTGACTTCTGCCAGATCGACACCGGCAAGCCGCAGGCCCTCGACCGCGACGAGCCCCGCCGCGTCGGCGAGTCCGTCGTCACGATGGACCTGAACTACGCCACCATCACCGGCGTCGCCCGCGACGACCTGGAGGACGGCGGCGCCTGGCTGTACGCGGAGACCGTGCGCCAGATCCACGCGATGACCGCCGAGCGCGAGAGCGGCCACACCAAGGTCGAGCTGCTCATCCCCGACTTCAACGCGGAGCCGGACCAGCTGGCCGAGGTCTTCTCGTCCCGCCCCGAGGTGCTCGCGCACAACGTGGAGACGGTGCCGCGCATCTTCAAGCGCATCCGTCCGGGCTTCCGCTTCGAGCGCTCCCTGAAGGTCATCACCGAGGCCCGCGAGGCCGGTCTGGTGACGAAGTCGAACCTGATCCTCGGCATGGGCGAGGAGCGCGCGGAGGTCAGCGAGGCGCTGCGCCAGCTGCACGACGCGGGCTGCGAGCTGATCACGATCACGCAGTACCTGCGCCCGTCGGTGCGCCACCACCCCGTGGAGCGCTGGGTCAAGCCGCACGAGTTCGTGGAGCTCAAGGACGAGGCCGAGCAGATCGGCTTCTCCGGCGTCATGTCCGGCCCGCTGGTCCGGTCCTCGTACCGCGCCGGGCGGCTGTACCAGATGGCGATCGAGCGGCGCGGCGCGTACGTGGCCTCGCAGGCGGTCTGAGCCGGGCGCAACCGGAATCGCGGCGCGGACGGGCGGCCCCGTCCGGCGCGGCGGGTCGGCGGCGAGCGTGTGAATCTGCGCACAAGCGACTACCGACCAGTAGCGGCCGAGATGACGCGGCCCGTACGTTCTTCGCAGGTGAAGGGGAACGTATGGGCCGCGTCAGCGTTTTGGGGCCCCGCGTCAAGGCTTCATCGGTGTTTGACCGGTCGGTCACGCCCTGGTAACACCAATCAGTGACCCTGGAATTACCGCACGTACAGCCTTACCCAGAGCACGGCGAGCTTTACCCAGAGCATCGAGAGCTCTCCCCGGAGCCCGGAGAGCTTCCCCCAGAGCCAGGTACCCCTCGTAGCGCTCCCCCGTCCACAGTCGCTCACCGGAGGGCATCACCATGCAGGCCGCGCCCGTTCGCGCCACCGCCATCCCGTCCGTCACCGACGCGCTGCGCGCCGTCGAGTCGCTGCTCATGAGCAGCGGCCAGCGCACCGCGCGCCGCAACGCCTGGACGTCCGTCCTCGAGGACCGGCGCCGCGCGAAGGACCGGGTCGAGGCACAGCGCGTACTGGAAGAGGCAGGGGCAACCCGCACGTCGTAGTCGCCTCCAGGGCCACGTAGACTTCGAGGCATGGCGAGGAAGGAAACCACCGCGGCGGCTTCGGCCGCGGAACCCGGGCGACTCAAGCAGATCGCCCTGACGTACAAGATGACCCGGCGGGCCGACTCCAAGATCGGTCTCATCATCGCGGCTGTGGGAATCGTCACCTTCGGTGTCTTCCTCGCGATCGGCCTCTGGATCGACCACCCCATCTACCTGGGCATTCTCGGCTTCATCCTCGCCTTCCTGGCGATGGCGATCGTCTTCGGACGCCGGGCCGAGCGCGCCGCCTTCGGGCAGATGGAGGGCCAGCCCGGTGCGGCGGCCGCGGTGCTCGACAAGATCGGCCGCGGCTGGACGACGACCCCCGCGATCGCGATGAACCGCAGCCAGGACGTGGTGCACCGCACCGTCGGCAAGGCCGGCATCGTCCTGGTCGCCGAGGGCAACCCGAACCGGCTGAAGCCGCTGCTGGCCGCCGAGAAGAAGAAGATGGCCCGCATCGTCGCGGACGTCCCCGTCCACGACGTGATCGTCGGCAACGGCGAGGGCCAGGTCGAGCTCAAGAAGCTCCGCACCACGCTTCTGAAGCTCCCCCGCGTCCTCCAGGGCCCGCAGGTCACGGCGACCAACGACCGCCTGAAGGCGATGGGCGACCTGATGAGCAACATGCCGCTGCCCAAGGGGCCCATGCCGAAGGGCGCTCGGATCCCGCGCGGCGGCCCGAAGATGCGCTGACGCTGCCGCTGTTCCTCGCGGGACGGCGTCTTACCCAGGTGTTACGTCGATGGGGCGCCCGGAACCACTCGGTTCCGGGCGCCCCATCGACGTATGCAAAACGAACCTGGGCGCCCTGGCCCTGGATCCTGGTCCTAGATCCTGACCTGCACCGCGCGCGCGAGGCGGTCGTGGAGGCCGCGGCCGTCGCGGTCCCAGATGAGGGCCGGGATGCCGATGCACAGCAGCGCGCTGCGGACCAGGACGCGGACGGGGCCGAGGCGGCCGCCCTCCTCGCTGACGACGCGCAGGCCCAGCAGGCGCTTGCCGGGCGTGCTGCCGACCGTGCCGACGGTCAGGAGGCTCATCACGAAGAGGAGCCCGAGCGCCCAGTTGCCCATCGCCTGCGGGTTGCGGGCGAGCAGGCCGTACGCGATGAGCAGGCACAGGCCCCAGTCGATGGCGATGGCGCCGATCCGGCGGCCGGGCCGGGCGACGGAGCCGGGGCCCTCCTCGGGCAGGCCGAGCCGCTCGCCCCGGTATCCGAAGTCGACGCCCTGTGCCTCGGCTGCCGCGCGGGGGCCGGAGAGCCACGATCCGATTGCTTGCCTGTTGTCCACCCGTCCACGGTACTGCGCCCCTGAGCGGGGCCGGACCGGTGGGGTCGCGCCGTGGACCCGCCCCGGTTAACTTCGGCGAAACAAACGGGTCACGCTTGAGAAATCCGCCGTCCTTATGGTCGGGTCCCAGCGTGTGCCACCGCACTGGCCGCACAACCGAGCTGCAACCCCGCTCCTTCCCGGGCGGGAGTAGGAGGAGCTGGATGTTCCAGAACGCCGACGAAGCCAAGAAGTTCCTCGCGGACGAGGACGTGAAGTTCGTAGACGTCCGCTTCTGCGACCTGCCGGGTGTCATGCAGCACTTCACGGTGCCGGCCGAGGCGTTCGACCCCGCGGAGGAACTGGCCTTCGACGGCTCGTCCATCCGCGGCTTCCAGGCGATCCACGAGTCGGACATGGCGCTGCGCGCGGACCTCTCCACCGCCCGCGTCGACCCCTTCCGCCGCGACAAGACGCTGAACGTCAACTTCTTCATCCACGACCCGATCACGGGCGAGCAGTACTCCCGCGACCCGCGCAACGTCGCCAAGAAGGCGGAGGCGTACCTGGCCTCCACCGGCATCGCCGACACCGCGTACTTCGGCCCGGAGGCGGAGTTCTACGTCTTCGACTCGGTGCGCTTCGAGACCTCCGCCAACCGTTCGATCTACGAGATCGACTCCGAGGCGGGCGCCTGGAACACCGGCGCGATCGAGAACAACCGCGGCTACAAGGTCCGCTACAAGGGCGGCTACTTCCCGGCCCCGCCGGTCGACCACTTCGCCGACCTGCGCGCCGAGATCTCCCTGGAGCTGGCCAACTCCGGCCTGAAGGTGGAGCGCCAGCACCACGAGGTGGGCACGGCGGGCCAGGCCGAGATCAACTACAAGTTCAACACGCTGCTCGCCGCGGCCGACGACCTGATGCTCTTCAAGTACATCGTGAAGAACGTCGCCTGGCGCAACGGCAAGACCGCGACCTTCATGCCGAAGCCGATCTTCGGTGACAACGGCTCGGGCATGCACGTCCACCAGTCCCTGTGGACCGGCGGCGAGCCCCTCTTCTACGACGAGCAGGGCTACGCGGGCCTCTCGGACACCGCCCGCTACTACATCGGCGGCATCCTCAAGCACGCCCCCTCCCTCCTCGCCTTCACCAACCCGACGGTGAACTCCTACCACCGCCTGGTGCCCGGCTTCGAGGCCCCGGTCAACCTGGTCTACTCGCAGCGCAACCGCTCCGCCGCGATGCGCATCCCGATCACGGGCTCCAACCCGAAGGCCAAGCGCGTCGAGTTCCGCGCCCCCGACCCGTCCTCGAACCCCTACCTCGCCTTCTCGGCCCTCCTCCTCGCGGGCCTCGACGGCGTCAAGAACAAGATCGAGCCCGCCGAGCCGATCGACAAGGACCTCTACGAGCTCGCCCCCGAGGAGCACGCGGGCGTCCCCCAGGTCCCGACCTCCCTCCCGGCGGTCCTCGACGCCCTCGAGGCGGACAACGAGTACCTCCAGGCCGGCGGCGTCTTCACGTCCGACCTGATCGAGACGTGGATCGACTACAAGCGCACGAACGAGATCGCCCCGATCCAGCTGCGGCCGCACCCGCACGAGTTCGAGCTGTACTTCGACATCTAAAGATCAGGTCCGGGCGACCTGGGAGGGTTCCTGGGAAGCAAGCGTTGACCTGCGAAGACACTGCTCAGCAGTGCTTGCTGTTGCCGCTTGGTTTCCGCCCTCTTGTGCACCGCGTGTGCACCGCCCGACCGAATCCCTGACTTAGCGTCAGCAACAATGAGGCCGCCACTCTGACCGGGTGGCGGCCTCACTCGATATAGGGCTGGGTTCCATCCCCCCGGTCGCTTTCTAGGCGCCTGAAGTCACGCGCACGTCATCCCACGCGAGCTGGATGCTACTCGCAACCATGTACCCTTCATGCCGCGCCGTCCCTCTGATCATTTGCTCGCAGGAACTCCGCACCGACAGCGGAGACGACCGCAGGCTCAAGACGCAGCAATGCTGGCAAGCAGATACTCCAGTGTCCGATTGACAGCGCTTGCGCGAGCAACACCCTCGAACGGGGAATCTCAAAGTCGGCAGCCAATGCGGTCAAAGCCCTAGCGCATTCATACGGGTCGGTGATCGCAGCAGCGATAGCCTCGGCACGCACAAAATCGCCAGCGCCCCCGCAGGCATGGGCGACGGTGCCAACGGCTCGAGATCGTGTAAGCGGATCGGAGATCGACTGAGCCATGCGCTCCGCCTCATCCAAGGCACCAGAATTCGCTGCGATCTGCACGATGGTAGCCAGCGTCTTAGCCCTCCGGTAAGCATCCGAGACCGTATTAGCAATACGCTCCGCCAGGACGAGCTGGCCAGACTTCGCCGTGGCTGACGCGACAATACCCAAGGCTCGCTGCCGCAGTGGCGGACTCTCGATCGACCGGACTAGCTGTTCCGCCCGATCCGAGTTGCCCGAAGTGGCGAACTGCTGCGCGATCCCAGTGAACATTTGATCGCGGTGCGTGGAGTTGGGAACTGCACGGCTCACAGCCATGGCGAGGCTGGAGAACTCTTCAGCACGCTCCGCATCTCCAGCCTCCTCCAGCACCGACGACAAGGACATTAGGGCTCTGACTCTGAGTGCGGGAACGCTGATGGACTCGACCAACATTCTGGCCAAATCCACATCCCCGCACCTCAAGGCCGTAGTGGCCTGATGAGTGAGCTCATTGGCTTGGCGAAAAGAGTTGAGCCGAGTTCTAGGGGACTCACTCTCGCCCAGGTTCTCGTTCAAATCCCTCTCTACCTGGGGCACCTCTTTCGGAGCCATGTCCGTCCCACGCTGATCCACGTAGAGGCCATGGACGCCCCCTTCTGTGTGCGGCAGCAGAGCCAGGGCTTTGCGCCGATACACCGGGTCCTCAATCGATCGAGCGATTTTACCCACCCGATCCTCGGCACCATGTTTGCTCCCTACCTTGGCGAGCAGAAGCAACGCCTTCGACCGCTGCGTCTCATCTGCGATTGAGTTAGCAACCTCTTCCGCCTCCTCAAGGTCACCAGTCAGCGCGATGGCCTCCGCAACAAAAGTCAGCGTACGGTCGCGTTGACGTGCGTCGGCGATAACACGAGCTATCTCGTAAGCATGGGAGAGGTCGCCGGCCGAGGCCGTTGCTTGCGCCAGTACGGCCTGGTCCCTGACCGCGTGGTCCCGGTCGTTCACGGACCGAGCCACCGCCTCCGCCTCGGTGGCCAGCTTCTCGGCGCCCTGAAGTTCACCGCTCACAGCCAAGCCTGACGCGACCATTGCCAGGGCCTTAGCCCGCCGGTAGGGGTTCTCAAGCTTGTGCGCAAGGTCCGCCGCTCGCTCCTGAGCACCAGTCAGAGCCATCACCCCGGCGATCGAAATTAGGGCGTCTCTTTTAACGGAAACCCGCGGCTCTGCATTAGCTGCATTCTCTGCTTGGCGCAACAGGTCTCTCGATCTCCTGTCCCCATCGACCTCTGCCAGCTCACGTGCGATGGCAGCGAGAATCCAAGCTCGGCGCCCTGGGTTGCGGATGGAAAGCGCTAGGGATTCAGACTGTCTCGCGATATCCGTGGCCCGTTTTCGGGCGCCTGCCGCGTTTGCGGCTCGCGCGACGACTGCAAACGTATGGGACCGATCCGATCGGGAGCGGATTATATTAGCGATAGAAAGGCTTTTCCTCCAATCGCCAGAATCCGCAACTTCCATCGCCACACCACTCAGGGCCTGTGCGCGCTCAGACCAATGCATGAGGGATTTCGCAATAGTAAGCGCCTGCCCAACATCTCCGCAGGCTGCTGCGCTACGCGCAACAGCACAGAGAGCATGTTCTCGCTGAGGTCCATCCGCCAGGGACCGGGCCGCCTCGCCTGCACGTGCTACAAGGATTTGTGCGCGGGGGAAGTCCTCGGCCCGGGCCGCAGCTCGGGCTACGACTGCATACGCCTGCACCTCCGCGTCTATAGCTGCTATTTCGGGAATTACCTGTTCGGCTTGCATAGACACCACTCGGGCGCCCAATAGATCGCCCTGGTTAGCTATTTGGCGTGCCACAGACGCTAGGGCCCTCACTTGTCGAGCTGGTGTAGTAATCGAACGAGCGAGCGCCTCGGCACGATTATGTCGATCCAATTGGGCCCAGACCACAGGAAGATGACTAGGAACATGATTGTTGCGCTCGGCAAGCTTGATACGGTGAACTGCGAGTCGACTCAACTCGACAAGGTTAGGGACTGGCTGAGTCGAAAGGATCTCCTGAGTCGCCACAATCTCAGAGAGCGCAGCACTGTCTCCTCCAATGATGTCTAGCATGCGGTGGTGCCGGTCAGGATCTGTAGAACACCCAATCAAGCGGGGAGTATCACCTGTGGAATGCAGGAGTCTAGGGTAGCCGCGAAGGAGGTATTCGGGAGTATCTACCGGCCATTTCCTTGCACGATACAGGTCTGCCCAAACATGAATACGCGCTCGGTATTCAGCCATGCCACTCTCGCCGAGAAATTTCTGAGCCTGCTGCTGAATCTCTTCGTGGCTGAGGACGTACACCGCCATCTGTGGCTGCCAACGTCCCGGCCGTGGGGAAAAGGTACGAGCAGAAACCGCGCGAAGTTGGTCCTCAATCTCCCAAGCAGACAAACCCGTGAGCTGTGCCAGATCCACTTCAGAGAGACCTCCACCGGCTGCCGTCAGGAGACCGAGCAGGTCTCTCTCGATCGTGCTTCCACGCAGGAGCCTCTTAAGTTCGCGCTCTGCGTCCTGCCTTACTACCTCGGCATGAGGGGAGGATGCCAGTGACCTCAAAATTCCCGGCTGACGTAGCGGATGCCCATCTGGTACATCCGAAGGGATCGGCGGATTCACGCGACCGGCGACGATTATGCGCATACCAGCCGGCGGGTGAGCTGGCAGGATAGCGGCGATACTATGCGCGTCTGGAGCCGTGGTTACCCCAGAATCCTCATCAAGGCCGTCCACAACGAGGACCAGGCGCTCACCCCGACGCCGACACAACTCGGACGCGCGCTCGAAGGAACCTAGAAGGTGTGCCTCGCGCGTGGCGTTGGTGAGCAGCATTGGCATGGGCTCACCAAGAAGCTCCAGTACCTGCTCAAGTACAACCTCGATGAATGCCGTGCTATCTGCCTGTCCCGCCCAACGGCCAGTGACGAAAAATGAAACAACTCGGATTCCAACTGGCGGATTTAGAACGAAGCTTGCCAACAGAGCAGACTTCCCAGCCCACGCCTGTCCACGCCACCACTGATACTGTTCTACATCTGAACCAAGGGAAAAGCGGGCCAGCTCAGCTAATTCATCATCGCGTCCTTGCAGCTGTTCTGGAGCAATTCGCTGAACCTGAGTCAGGTAGGCAGAGCGCACCATCGGGGGAGGAATTCCCGCATCTTCGGCGCCAGCAGCGCCATCACTTTGCGAGGACTTCCCGACCAAGGGAAACCCGGCCAAATCGCGCCGCACAGAATTCGCCGTCTTCGCTGCAGCTGCCTGCGCATACCGGCCCACGAGTTCACAGAGGCGACTAAAAAGCCGATCTGCAGCGTCTGCGGTTCCTGCCTCAACAACTCCTCTTAGGCGCCCCACTGCGATCGCACGATCCGTCTCATCAACGCCTTCAAGACGGACTTCCCGCAGCCGCAGTGCCCCAAGAACCCTCCAGGTCAACTCCGCAGCGGATGCTCTGCTCGTGGGGATACCGGCACCTGCCGCAGCCAGCGCAACGACAGTGTCAAAGTAGCGCAGCCTGTCACGAACTTGCCGATTTGTACGCCCAGCACGGGTGACCTCTGAGCGGAAGCGGCTCTCACTCGCCGCATCACGTGCAATGACAGCCAGCTCTCGAAGCTGTCGTACATGCTCGTTAGGGCTCACTACGACAAGAGCGAGACGCCACCGGCCTTCTTCAACTTCTACCGGATAGTCGTGCACCACTCTGAGATAGGCCCCAATGAGCTCGACTGACGCCTGGTCGCTGGGCACAAATGATGGATCACGTCGCACGCCAATCGAGACCCGCCTCCGCGTGCCGTCAACCGACCGTCCGCTCACCACCAAGTCGTCCACGGCACTATAGGAGCTCGCCTGGAATTCAATTCCATCCGGGGTAACGTCGTCGCCTAGCTCATCCAAGGGATCAGCGGTGAGCAGGTGACTCAGCAATAGCGCGCCGAATCGGTGCTCCAATACGGTGCCGCCGCCGCCCGTCGAGTATGGGCTCGCAGGTCTCACGTCGCGTCGGTCAGAGGAATCCTTAGGCACCGTATAAGCATACGTCTGAAACCACATCCGCCGCCGACAAACGTCAGTAGCTACTCACTGTGGATGGGAAGGCCCTGTCATGGAACTGGATGGCCGTGCCTTCCTGAGTCACGGCCTAGCAGTCCCAGCCGTTGAGAGAGACCTGGGAGCCATGCTCCAGATAGCGGTGCAACGCGGTGGCGGTGGTATCAACGAAGTCCTCGGGGATGGCGTTGGCGTCGGCCCAGCAAACTTGGGCGTGCTTGAGGGGTTCCCGGTTCTCCGGTTCGCCTGTCCATTGGTGCACGGCGAAGACGACGGTGAGGAAGCCGTTGGGAGCTTCGACGCCCCAGGCGCTATGGATGATATGGGCGACCTGCAGGGCTTCCGGCTTCACCGTCAGGCCGGTCTCCTCGTAGAGCTCGCGCACCGCGGTTTCGGTGATGGCCTCTCCTGGCTCGCTCTTGCCGACCGGCAGGTCCCACATGCCCTGGGCGAACTTGGCGTTCTCGCTGCGCTGCAGCAGGACGACGCGGTTGGTGGCCTTGTCGTGGACGATGACGGCCGCGACCAGGAGAGTCATGGATTCGAGGGCGGGCTTGAGAGCTTGAGGGCGGGCGTCGGTCGTCGGCTCGGCCACGGGGTTCCCTTCGTCGGCCTGGTTGTTGGGCATGTTAGGCGAGCGCCTCGCGAGCTCGGCGAGCGAGCTCGCCAGCGCCGGGTACCTTGCGGCGCTGGTAGATCGCGAGGGGCGAGCGCAGGGACGAGATGGCCTTGCGGGTGCGGTCCGACGTCATGCCTTCCATCAAGGTCAGGGACTGGGACCACGCGGCGATTGCCTCGTCTGCGCG
The DNA here is from genome assembly GCF_042677545.1 of Streptomyces sp. NPDC127108. Lineage (NCBI taxonomy): Bacteria > Bacillati > Actinomycetota > Actinomycetes > Kitasatosporales > Streptomycetaceae > Streptomyces > Streptomyces sp. NPDC127108. The sequence continues at coordinate 117,388 of NZ_JBHXTE010000011.1, forward strand.
TGCCTGGGCAGCGAGGCTGTCGCCCAGGTCTGCGTAGGTGAGGGCGTGGACGCGCTTGTACTGGACCGGGTCCCAGCGGGTGAGTGCAGCTCGGTGTTGGATCTCCGTGCCGGGGTGGTCGGCGAGATCGGTGAGGGTGCGGGCGGTGTGGCTGGCAACGGTGCCGGCCGCTGGGCCGCTGACGCGGGAGTAGCTGGGCTGCGGGTCGTCCTCGCGGAGCAGTGCGTCCTCTGCGGCGAGGAGGGCGCGGGCCGCGGAGGGCTTCTCGCCGATGGCGGCGTACGCGCGGGCGTGGGTGATGTGCAGGAGGGCTTCGGTTTGGCCATCGACACGGCCGAGTCCCCGGGTGAGCGCGCCTTCGACGAGGTCCACGCAGTGGTGGGGTTGTTTGAGGCTGAGGGCTTGGTGGGCGAGGGCGCGCATCATCCAGGCGGCGTGGCCGTTCGGGTCGGCTTCGCAGGCGAGTTGGTAACCGACCTGGTAGTAGCGCTGGGCTGCGCCTTCCTGGCCGAGGTCGTGGTGCTTCCAGCCTGCCAGGTAGGCGAGTTCGGCGACCGCGCCGAAAGCTGCTTGGCGTAAGGCTTCGTTCGGGAAGCGGGCGCGGAGCATGGGGGCTGCCGTGTCGGCGAGGTAGGCGGTGACGGTGGTCAGGCCGTGGCCGCCGCCGAGGCGTTCGTCGGCGGAGCTGAACGCGGTGGTGATCTGGCGTACGACGTCGACGTCCTCGGCTCCGACCAAGACTCCCCCGGTGCGGGCGCGGAGCATGCGGGAGGTCGCCTCGTGGTCGTAGGCGAGCGGCATTGCCACCCCGGCGGTGGTGAAGGCCGCGATCGCCAGGAAGCGCCGGCGGTCGACGTCGGCGCGGCCCAACTCCGTTGCTGCGACTACCGGATCAGGGTTCGCGGTAGCGGTCGGCGTCTCCGCCTGGCCGCGCAGGCCGATCTCCGTGGGTGTGACGGTGCGTGCCAGACGACGGGACAGCGCTTCGGCCAGGTACTGGCCCATGCGGCCGCTCGGCTCGCGTGCGCCGTTGACCCAGTGGGAGATCGCAGACTTGTTGGTCTGGAGGATCTCGCCGTTCTCAGCGGCGATGCGGCGCACGTCCTTCGCGAGGGCGTCGAAGGTGCAGCCGCTGGCAGAGATCACTTCGCGTAGATGCGAGTTGGGCTGGTTGGGCGTTGGCACGACCTCCCCCGATCAGGAGCTGTAAACCGCGTATACCGCTTCCGCCGCCTCTCACCGTACCCACTGTGCGTGACGACCGGTTCACTAATCATCAGCCGCCCGGAACGGTTCCGAGTTCCGATCGACCGTGATCCAGGCTCCCCCCTTCCTGGTCCGGGTGGCCTCAAGTTCCGTACGCCCGCTTCGGGTTCGGGCATTCCTGTGCCCGAACCCGGCCGATGAGAAACGGAGACACCGTGACCACCATCGAAACCGCGACCATCACGGTCGTACTGCCCGAGGCGTTCGACGAGCGCTGGAGCCGCATGCCCGGCGTCCAGGTCGACGGCCGGCGCATCACCATCGACCCGGCCGAGTACTTCTTCCGCTTCGAATCCAGCACCTGGCTCGTCGCCGACTGGGAGCTGGTCAAGGAGCAGCTGCTGGGCGTGGACGAGACGACCGAGAGCGCGGTCGAGCAGCTCGCGCTCGACTTCATCAAGGAGCACGCCCGCTCCACCTCGGACGCCGCACACGTCCTGGCCACGGCGTACGAGGTGTACGCCTACCTGTTCCGCGAGGAGCACCTCGCCTCGCTCGGTCTGCCGCAGATCACCACCGAGCACCTGCGGATGCTGCGCGAGGCGGCCACGCTCATGGCCCTGAACAAGGTCGAGCTGGACGGGCACATCTCCAACGTCGGCCCGTGCTGGTTCTTCCCCGCCGCCACCTCCGTCGTCTTCGACCTGGACGTCGACATGGGCGGCCTGCTCGACGAGGTCTACCACGGTGGCTGGTTCAACGAGTACCGCCGCATCGAGTCCATCAAGGCCCACGCCGCCCTCGGTGGACGTTTGGTCCACGGCTGCCAGTCCGTGCCGGACCAGACCGGCGGCGTCGTCGCGCCCTACGGTGCGTCGATGGCCAACTTCCGTGACGACCTTGCCCAGTTCAAAGCTGGGTGGATCGAGCAGGTCTACTCCCACCTCGTGACCGGCAACCCGGCCGCGTAGCCCTTCGACGAGGCTCCGGGGCGGGATGCCACCGCAGCACTCCTCCCGCCCCGGACGCCTTCATCCCCGTACAGGAAATCCAGGAGCACTCCCCATGGACGAGTCCCTCACCGTCGAACTCCTCCACAACCTGTGCACCGCCACAGGCCGCCCCCTCCCCACTCGCGAAGCGGTGCGGGTGTGGTCGATGTCCGGCGTCGAACGCGTCACCTTCCCCGACCGCAGCACCGCGATCTTCAAGTACGCCAAGCGCCCCTTCGACAGCGAGGACCAGGCCCTGCGCCTCGCGCACACCCTCGGCATCCCCGTGCCCGAGGTGTACGCCTCGGCCGTACGCGACGGCCGGCTCGGCATGCTTCTCGAAGACCTTGGCCCCGCGACTCGCGAGGCCGACGACCTCGACGGTGTCGCAGCGGCGGTCGTCCTGCACGGCGCTCGCACCGCACCGGCACTCTCCCTCATCGACGAGGAGCGGCTGCGTACCCTTCCGGCCCGCGCCCTCGACCACCTCCGCGCCCTGCGCAAAGCCGACCGCTGGGCAGCCGAAGACACCAACGACATCGAGCAGGCCCTCGAACTCATCGCCCGCGCAGCCCCGCACCGCGCGACCGGCGCCAACCTCGCCCCGTTCGGCTGGGTGCACTCCGAGTTCCACCCCACCAGCCTCCACATCGGCCATGGCAACACCTGGCGCCTGCTCGACTTCGCCCGCGCCTTCACCGGCCCCGGCCTCATTGACCTGGCCAGTTGGCACGGCACCGTCGAGAACCCCGACCCCGTCCGTCTGCGCGTCTTCATCGAGCAGTACGTGGCTGCGGGCGGCTCGCCTGATGCCCTCGCCCGGCGCGGTGAACTCCCGGCTGAGCACTGGGCGTTGGGATGGCAGCGCATCTGGAGCGTGGAGTGGTTCATGGAGCAGGCGATCCGTTGGATCAACGCCCCCGGCACCGACCCGGCGTACATCAAGGTGGTACGCCGCCATCTCACTGACGTCCTCCGCCTCCTGGAGGTCTAGATGCCCACGGCACCAGCGCCCTCTCCCTGGCACGCCCACGCCCTGCAACGCACCGCCACCGCGCCCGCCGAACCTCTCCCCGTCCCCGCCCGGATGGAGTGGACCACCCGCCCGGGTCTCGGCCCCGGCGCGGAGATCCTCGGCACCGACCTCGCCCACCGCCGCATCCTCGAACTCGGCTGCGGCCCCGGCCACAACGCCGCCCACCTCGCCACCCGCCGCGGCGCCCGCGTCACCGGCGTCGACCTCGTCGGCATCCAGATCCGCCGAGCCCGCACCCACTACGGTCGCCTCTCCGGTCTCACCTTCGCCGCCGGTCACGCCCTCCACTACCTCCAGGCCACTGACGAACACTTCGACGCGATCTATTCGGTCTTCGGCGCCATCGGCCTCGTTCCGCCGAACCTCCTCCTGCCTGCTGTCGCCGCCCGCCTCAAACCCGGCCGCACTCTCGCCTTCTCCGTCCCTCACCCTCAACGCGGCGGACGACTAGCGGCCATCGACGACCGGCCCCGTCGCGACCACGTCACCCTCCCCGACCGCACCCGACTCCCGCTGATTCGCTGGGAGTTCGATGCCCGGCGCTGGGATCAGCACCTCTCGCGCGCCGGCCTCTGTCTCACCTCCGCCCAGGACTTCCACGACCCGCGTCACGGCCCGTGGCCAACCACGCTCCTGATCACCGCGCGCAAGCTCTGACCCGCACCTCGCCTGAACCGGAGGAACCCATGCGCCTGCCCTACCTGCTGATCGACATCGACGGTGTCCTCATACCGTTTCCCCAGGCGGACGGGGCCACTCCGTCCAGCCACGTCCGCTACGACGTCGTGCCTGCCAGTCGCCCGCCTGACGCTCCCGTCCCGGTGTGGCTGAACCCGGCACACGGACCGATGCTCACCGACCTCATCCGCACGAGGCTGGTCGGCCCCATGTGGTGCACCAGCTGGCGCCGCGACGCCACCACGCTGATCGGCCCTCTTCTCGGCCTCCCTACCTTCCCGTACATCGACCTGCCCCGTCCCAACATCACCACCAGCCACCCCAACGGCTACCTCTGGAAACGCGATCACGTCGACGCGTGGCTCGGCGACGCGCCGGTCGCGTGGATCGACGACGACTTCACCGATCTCGACCACGCCTGGGCGACCGCACGCGTCGCTCGTGGGCTTCCAACCCTGTTGGTTCAGCCCGACCCCCACATCGGCCTGTTGCCCGAGCATCTTGCGGCAGTGCGGGACTGGGCAGCGGCCCTGAACTCGGCGGAACGGGCCGCCTAAGGCGATCCCAATAGCCCGAACATCGCCGCTGGAGGTCGCCGTCCCTGGCGCGGACACTCCGCCGCCGTCAGCGTCGGCGGCCGTGTCCCGGGCGGTCCCCGCCCTGCACCGCGGCAGCGGGCTGAGGCGCAGATGCGACCCACGTAGTACTGCGTGTGCTCGCCCTACGCGCTGCCTGTGCGCGCTTGTTCGGCTCGGCGGTGATGCGCCAGTTGAGGACCTCCGCCGGATGTTCGGCGGTGTCGAGTTCGCGTTCACCCGCGATCCGGGCGAGGAGTTGGCGGGGCTCGTGGCCAGTGGTTTGGGCGCGAGCGAGTGTGGTGGCCATGGCTGGCCACGACGGGTCGGTGAGGATACGAGCAGCGTGGTCAGGAATCGCCTCACGCACCGTGGCCTCGAAGCGATCCATGGTCTGTTTACGTGGCGCGCGCCGGGTGAGGTCCGTCAGGACCGGGTCGGCTGCCTGGCGGTAGGCCGCCTGTAGGTGGCGAAGGGCTTGCTCGGCTGCGGCGGCCTGCTGCTCGTGGCCGCGCTGCTCGTGCCACTTGGCGGCGGCGCGGGCCAGGTGCAGGGCGGTGAAGACCAAGGAGATGGCAAGCCCGCCCGGAACGCTGGGGGCGTACGCGAGTTCCTTGGCGGCCCGACGCAGTTCGCCGGCGGCTTGGTGGTCGGCCTGGATGGCAGATCGGCGAGCGCGGTTGAACGCCTGCGCTGCTGCTTGGAGTTGGGACTGGTGCGGACCCGATGTGGCGCGGGCCAGGTTGTGCAGGGCATCGCTGAAGCCGTCCAGCTGCCCCTGGGCCACCGAGTCATCGTCTGCATCGAGAGACGTGCGGGCGGTACGCATGGCGGAATCGACACGGCGCCACGTGTCCGCCGGGTCCGCCACCGGTTGTGGTCGGTCGGCCACCTCCTGGTCGGGCAGGCGTTGGCACAGGCGGCTGTAGGACAGGTCCGGGGCGAGTTTGGAGCCGCCGAAGTAGACGGTGTCCCCGGGAGCGGCCAGGCTGTAGCCGGTCACCTCGCCGGTCTCGGGGCCGACGCGGGTCTTCACCTGGATGCCCATCGAGGCAAGGACGGTGAAGTAGTCGTCGATGCTGCGGACCGCGGCGGCGACCGCGTACGCCTGCTCGCGGAGCCACTCTCGCGTCGCCTGCTTCTGGCCGAGGCGTTCGGCCTTGGCGCGCTCGGCGCCAGTGGGCGTCTTGGGAGCGGTCAGGTCACCGGACTTGAGTCGGCGCAGCCCGAACTCGTCCTCGATCTTGCGGCACTCCTGCTGCGCTCGCCAGCCGTCACGGTTGGTCCGTGGACGGCGACCGTCGGCGCGGACCGTCGTGGCCAGGATGTGGATGTGGTCGTCCGCGTGACGTACGGCGATCCACCGGCACGCCTTCTCATCGCCTTCGGGAGCGATGCCAGTGGCGGCAACGACGCGGCGGGCCACCTCGGCCCACTCGGTGTCGGTCAGGTAGCGGTCACCGGGCGCGGTGCGCACCGGGCAGTGCCACACGTGCTTCGGCGGCTTCTTCCCGCCCAGCTCGCGGGTCCGCAGGTCGACATGGTGGTCGAGCCGCTTGGCCAGCAGGCTGTAGGTGGCGGCAGGGTCGCGGCCGGGGTCGGGAGCAGCGGCCATGTCCCAGGCCGCCACGATGTGCGGGTCGGTGTGCTCGTCGCGGCGGCCCTTGCCGAAGAGGTAGTTGATCAGGCCCTGGGTGTCGGAGCCGGTGGAGACGTCAGGCACCATGGCTGCCGCCTTCCGCCATGAGCTCGTCCATCAGCTGGTAGCTGCGCTCCACCGTGTGGCCGACCCGGTCGAGTATGTCCTCGGCCTGATCGGGGACGGTTCCGCTGTTGATGGCCATGGTGATCTGGTTGAGGTTGGTGCCGATCCGGTTGAGCGCCTTGGTGTGCGCCTCGACGGCTTCCATCAGTGGGCGGATCGGATCGTCTTCCGGGCTGCCGGGCATGGTCGTCTTGCCCAGCGCGACCGCAAGGGCGGAGTCGCCTACGAATCCGGCGAATGTCAGGTGGCGTTGCTTGGCTGCATCGTCGATGATGCGGACCGCGGTCGGAGTGAAGCGGATCTTCTTCTCCCGGTCGCGCTTTTCGGTGGTGCGCTTGCGGTTCATTCGCGCGGGAAGCGCTGGGGCGTCGAGCGCGCGCCACGAGGGCTGCTCGATGGGCAGCGGAGGGTGGGCGGTTGACTCGGGCTGCGGAGCAGTGACGTCGGCGGGCGACTCGTCGCACGTGATGACGGCGTTGGCTTCGGACGCGGCGCTTGACTCGTCCTCCCCCGGCTCGGGTGCCCGCTGGCGCCCGGCCCCCTCCTCCCCCGTCACCCCATGGGCGGGGGCAAGCGCGGACGAAGCCCCGTTAGGGGCTCGAACGCTCCAGCTTGCTGCTGTTCGTTGTCCCAGGCCGAGCCACCCCCGACGGCGGGCGGGGCGGGAGTCGCTGGTGTCGGTTTCAGGCATCGTGGTGCTCCCATCGGAAGGGGTGGCGGGGGTGTCACATCCGTTGCATGCGTCGCATGCCTGGTCAGTCCAGGTACGGACAGGCGGGCAGGTACGGATACGTCCGTCCCGGCGAGAGCCTCCGTCCCTGCGCTGACCTGCGCAGGGACGGATGCGACGCACTGCTACGGACTGCGGCCCGAGTGCAATTCGCTTGCGAGATCAGAGAGTTCGCCTCGGCCCGGCAGCACCATCGGGTGGACTGACGGGCAGTGGCCCCGTCGGCCCGCCCATGGGCGACTTGCCCGGCGTCGAGCGGGCGAGTGCGGCGCCGGACGCAGGCTCGGGTGCGGTGTCCATCGGGAGGAGGTCGGGGCAGTGGCGGGCCCAGGCGTCCAGGAACCGGTTGCGCAGGTATGCCTTGGCCTGGCGGCCTTGATCGAAACGGTAGTTGGCGGGACTGATCCCGAAGTCACGCAGCAGGTTGCCCAGGTGGTAGGCGTTCAGGCCCTTGGCACCGTGTTCCGCCCAGGGAGCGTCCGCGTCCTGGATCAGGGCGGCGACCAGATCCAGGGTGGGCAGTGCTTCGGGGTTGTTCGCCCGCTCGAATACGCGGTGGATGTCGCGCAGCAACCGCGTCTTCAGGCTGGTCTGCTCGTCCTGGGCCGCTTCGTGTCGAGTCATGGTCACGCACGCGACACGCGCCTGCGCCGGCCAGTGGCCACCGGCCAGGTCGGCAATGATGACCAGCGGCTCCCATGTGTCCGCCGCCCGGTCCTCCACCGGCATCGGCGGAACCATGCGGGCGGCCGCGCTCCGTAGCGGACCTAGCCAGGAAGCCAACTGGGTGCGAAGCGCGTTGAGTTCGGGTGCCGCGTACCGCGTACGGAACGGGGCGACCTTCTCTCCGGGCTTACGCTTCTGCATACGCAGCACCACCGACCGGTCGGTGATCGTGTCCGGCAGGTCACCGATCCCCGCGATCGCGGCCATCGCGAAGGTGGGGAACGGGGTGGGCTTGTGTTCCGGTCCGGAGATCCGCCAGGCAGGTCGGTTGCGTTGGTGGCCCGCGTTCAGCAGTCCGCGCAGGATCTCGCTGTCGCCCGCCGCCTTGGGGCTGAAGATGGTGTCCGCCTCGTCCACCAGCAGGGTGGGCGGGATCTTGCCAATGGTGCGGAAGATGACCGCCGGCGAGGTGTTCACGGTCATCATCGGGTCGTGGACGGTCTCGTAAAGCACATCCAGGACACGGGACTTGCCGCAGCCCTTCGTCGGGCTCATCACCGCCAGACGCGGTGCGTGCTGCAGCACGGTCTGGATGTGCGTGGCGGCCACCCACAGAGTGACCGCGGTCAGTGCCTCCTCGCTCGACAGCACGACGTACTTGCCGATCGTTGACCGCAATTCGTCCAGCAGCACCACTCCCTCACCGGTCACCGCACTCCCACCGTCGGCGGTCCCCGAAGCTCCACCGGAATTCACGGCGTCCCCTGTCCCGGTATCCAAACGGTCGACGGTCACCGTCTCCTCACCGGTCCCCAGTGACCGTTGGGGACGGAAATCTCGGCCCCCAACGCGCTGCGATGCGTCCCCGACACCGTCCCCGAATCGGTGCGGGACGTCCCCGCCACGGTCCCCAAGCTCCGTCCCCACCTCGCTGACCTGCGGATCAGCAGCGGGCTCGACGCTCTGGTCACCGATTGGGGACCGGCCCCCGACTACAGCCGCGGATATCTGGTCCCCAACTTCTGGTCCCCGCGCGCCGGTTTCGCTTCGGGGACCGTGCTGGTCCCCGTCGACCGAAATAGCCATCTGACCGGGGACCGAATCCCCAGACCGCGCGTCCCCCTGATCTTCGCTGAGCCAGGGGACACCTTGGCCGGGGACGGCGACCTTGGGCCAGGTCGTAGGGGATGCATCGGCGGCAGGGGTGGACGTAGAGTCCTCCATAGACGTTCCTCTCCGATGAGGGCAGGTCCGGCAAGACCCGCCCTCACTCGTTCGTTCCTTCAGATGCGGGCGATCAGTTGGGGAATCCTCGGCCCTCGGCGGTGGCTCGCCGGGGGCCGCTTCGTTGCCCTCGTGGGGTGCAGGGTCAGACCGTGAGGTCGTACGAGGTCTGCGCGTCCAACCACGCGTCCACCTCCCGCCACCGGTAGCGCAGATGCCTGCCGACCTTGTGCACGGTTGGACCGGTACGGCGATGGCGCCACTGGTAAAGCGTCTTCACCGGCACCCCCAGGTAGGCCGCGACCTCCTCCGGCGTGGCCAGCGGGACGGGACCAGCACCGCTTGCGGGGGCGGAACGAGGGGTTCGGGGCATAGGGGCTCCTTCTCGGAAGTAGCGGGGTGGACAAGACAGCCACAGGATTACCTGTCGCGTCCAGCGGCATTGTGCGGAAATTGCGCGGCCGCCCCAAACGGCTTGCCGCCGGCTGGAATCAAAAACGGTAGGCCCGAATCCCCGGTTGCCGAAATCACGCCGAGAGCAGGGGGATCTGTCCTCTTTTCCCGCCAGTCACCCCCGTCGCCCGAATCCAACCGAAACACCAGGCCAGACCGCAGGCCAGCGACCGACCCAAGCACCTACGGGACAGCGGCGCGGGACCATAGCACGAGAATCCGGCTTCACCGAGCCGCTCGAATTCATGGCGCCGCCGAGTTTTCACAAATTCTTGAGCAACCCTTGCAGCGGACGCCGAATTCGAGTTACAGCTATCTGTCATGGCAACCCGACCCATAGAAATAGGACCGTCTGGAGTCCAGGCCGCCCGCAATATCGAGCGCCTGCGTCTGCTGCGCGGGCTCTCCCAGCGGGGCCTCGCTGAGCGGTGCACCGCCCTCGGTCGGCCCATGACCAACATCGCCCTTAGCCGCACCGAACGTGCCCGCCGCCCCTGCGACATCGACGACCTCGTCGCCATCGCCACCGCACTCGACGTCTCGCCGGTCGACCTGCTCACGGACTCCGTTGCGGGGCAGCGTGGCTGAGCCGTACGACCGCTGGCACAAGAAGCGGCCTCAGGCCGACGAGGAAACCTGCACGGCCCACAAGAAGGTTCCGTCCCGCGAACACGGTCGCGGCAAGCGGTGGTTGGCTCGCTGGCGCGATCCCGACGGGCAGCAGCAGAGCGAGAGCTTCGACCGCTACGAGGACGCCCGGCAACACCTCGCCAAGATGCAGGGCAGCGTCGACGACGGCACGTACATCGACCCCAGGAAGGGCGAGGCCCAGCTCAAGGCGGTGGCCGAACAGTGGCTGGCGAACCAGACCTTCGACAACCCTCGGACGTACGCCCAATACGAGTCGCGTGTCCCCAACCACATCATCGAGCCGCTGGGCTCGCTCAAGCTGCGCCAGATCAAGGCGTCCATCGTGCAGACCTGGATCAAGCGCCGGCTGCAGGTGCTCGACGAGACGACCGTCGGCCTGGTCTTCACACACCTCGCGTCGATCCTGGCCATGGCCGTGGACGACGACTTGATCGCCAAAAACCCCTGCGAGACCGGCTCGGTGAAGCGCGTGAAGCCCCGACGGTCAAAGAAGGCGGCGAAGGACTCACCGCTGTCATGGGAGCAAACAGATGCCCTGCGGCCCCACCTACCCGAGCGCTACCAAGCGACGGTCGACTGCGGCCGGGGACTGGGCATGCGGCAGGGCGAGATCTTCGGGTTCAGCTCCCAGGACGTCAACTGGTTGCAGAAGGACAAGGTCGTCCACATCCGCCGCCAGATCACCCACGACCGCGGCACGCTGGTCTTCGCCCCACCGAAGGGAGGCACGGAGGACGACCCCAAGGACCGCTTCGTACCGCTCGGCGATGCGCTGGCCGTACTGCTCACCGAGCACATGCACAAACACCCGCCGGTCGAGGTCACCCTGCCGTGGATGACGAAGGACGGTGAGCCGGTCACCGTGCGCCTGGTGTTCTCCACGCGGGAGCACAAGCCGCTGAACAAGAACTACTTCAACTACCTCTGGAAGGGCGCCCTGGAGGCGATCGGCGCGATAGCAGCCCTCAACGACAAGCCCGTTGGCAAGGGCCGCAGGTGGGAGAACTGCCGCGACAAGATGATGCACGCCCTGCGGCACCTCTTCGCCTCCGAGGCGATCAACGAAGGCGTTGATGTCTACACGCTTGCCGACCTCCTCGGCCATGAAGACCCTGCGTTCACCCTCCGCCGCTACGTACACCGCGTGACGGGTGCCATCGAGAAGGCCCGCAAAGCAATCGGCCGACGATATCGAGTCGCCGCGTAGGCCCATCTGCGTCTCAACCCATCTTCGCTCAGCGAGGTTCAGCGAAGACGGCCCTCAACGCCCGCTCATCCCCGACCATGGTTAAGACCGCCAAGGCCCGGAGTACAGCAACAGGGGGACCACATGCGCGTTGAGGTTCGCGTCGAGCCGTCGAACGACGAACTCCGTTCGCTGCTCGCCTGGCTTCGCCAGGACCCTGACATCCGGCGAACCGCGACCCTGGAGATGCGCGAGCAGCCACCGCGCGACGGCGAGATGGGGGCAGTCGCCGACGTTCTGCAGTTGGTCACCGAGAACGGGTGGAACGCCGCGAACTTCACTCTGGCGCTTGCCGCTTGGAAGCAGACACGACCGCGAGCCTCTCGTGTCACGGTCCGGCATGACGATCTCGCCGACGCCTTGACGGACTGCAGCGACGAACAGATCGAGCGGATCACTCGGCTGCTTCGGGAGGCCCAGGGAGACGATCAGAGGGGCTCTGCAAGTTGAGCGTGTTCCCCGACGCCGGCGCCACGAAAGCGGTCCTGATCGGAACGAGCACATACGCCTTCCTCGAAGACCTCCCGGCCATCTCCAACAACCTCAACTCCCTGGCAGAGGTACTCACTGGGCCTACGTCCTGGAATCTCAGCCGAGACGATTGCATCGTGCTCTCCGACCCGACGAATGCGATTGCCGTGATGGACGCCCTGCGCGATGCCGGAGATACGGCCAGGGACACACTGTTCGTGTACTACGCGGGTCATGGGCTGGTCACACCAGAGGGCGAGCTCTATCTGGGGCTACCCCAATCCAGGCAGCAGCGGGTGGAGACAGGGCTTCAATACAGCTGGCTGCGAGGCGCGCTGCTGGAGGGACGAGCGGAGCGGACTGTCGTCATACTTGACTGCTGCTACGCCGGTCTGGCCCTGGGAACAATGGGGCCCTCGGATCTGGCCGCCCAAGCCGATGTCGAGGGGACCTACCTGCTCGCCGCAGCCTCGGAGACCCGGCAGGCACTCGCCCCGCCCGGGGAGACCCACACTGCATTCACCGGTGAGCTCCTCACGATCCTCACCACTGGTATTGCCGGAGGCCCCGAACAGCTCGACCTCGACAACGTCTTTATGCAGCTGAGGAAGTCCCTCTCTGCGAAGGGGCATCCCGTCCCCCAAGGACGAGAACGCAACAGCAACGGCCAGCTCGCACTGGGCTGGAACCCTGCCTTCAGTCGTGCCCCAGTCTCCACCAGCCACGTAGCAGGCTCCGCCGGCCTCCGCGCATGGCCAGATCCGGCAGCCATCCGCAGCGCCGAAGGGTTCATCAACGCGTTGGGGCAAGTGCGCGTCACCAGTGGCCTCACCCACTCGGCAATCAGCCACCGCTCAGGCGGCCAGATCTCCACCGGAACGGTCAGTACCCTCCTCAACCGCAAGGATCTGCCCAGAACATGGCGGACAACCGGTGTCTATCTGACCGCCTGCGGGTTGCCGGACGAGCAGCTGAACAACTGGCAACTGCGATGGGAGCAGCTGCGATCGACTCTCCCCACTACTGCGGCCCCTGATTCCAGGGAAAAGCAGGCACGGAGCCAGGACACCCGCACTCCGACTACTTGGGGACGAGCTCTCCGACAACTAACGCGACGGCGACTCCGTGACTGACTGGACCGTCCTCTGAGGTTCCGGCTTCGTCTTGTCACCGTCGTCGCCGAAGAGGGAATTCCAAGCAGCGATCAACAAGAGCACACCCACCACAACGACCCAGAAGGCCGGCTTCTTGGCCCTTCTGGAGACCGTCGTCGGCTTGACGTAGTGCGCTGCCCGGTAGTAGCCCTTCCTCGTCTGCGCCATGGCGTGCATCCCCCCCCGATTCGTTGCCTGGTACATCAGCTGTGGAGTGTGGCAGAGGTCCCGTTCCGGCAACTGTCAGACCGGACACGACGGCTAGATCTAGTCGGCGCCTGGCGCTCCTCCGCCCCTTGCCAACATCCCAACGACCTGAAAGCCGCTGGCATCCCCGTACATCTCGTACGTACGCGCGACAGACCCAAGGGTCAACCGCCGCGCTATGCCTTCTTCATTGCTCAGTCGAGGCTTCACCGAGAGGGGCTGGGACTGCATGACCGCTCACCGAGTGCACCGGTGTGCACCTCACACCCCATGTTCAGAGCATCTGCGCAGGTCAGGGCGTATACCATGCTCTATTTCGACATTGAGGGACGCCGCACGGCAGGGCGGGTTTCCGCTCCCCTGGGCCGTGGGCCGTGTTCTTTTCGCTCTCGCAAGGTACGGCCCACGGCCTTTTCTGTAGAGCCTGTTCAGGCTGCAACCGGAGGCGCACCCTCACCTCCATAGTCATCCCCCCGAGGCCGTGTCGAACGCGGCGTCGATGGCCTTGCGCGTGCGGTCCTGACTGTACGTGCGGAGCGTGAAGCCGGGGTCCAAGTGCCCGGGGTATTCAGCAGGGGCCTTGGTGTTCTCGTCGGCGTCCAAGAGCACGCAGAGGCTCACGCGAGGCTGCGTACAGACGGGTTCGCCAGTCAAATCATGCAAGATACACGAGCCCGGCCCGCTCCTCGAATCGTCACCACACAAGGCGTGGCGCAACGCGGGCCTGATCTCTGGGACGTACAGGTCGGGCCAGGAGCCGGTGTGACAGGCAAGGAGTTTCGAGAAGAAGGTCGCCTGTCGGCTCTTAAGTGGTTCTATTGATGCCTGACGGCGTGGACGGAGACGGGCCCACTGTTCAGCTACGCGCGATGGACCTGCTGGGCCCCGTCCGACCCACTTCAGCGAGGCAGGGTCGCCTCGTACCGAAGGTGACCCACGATTCTTCGAGGAAGCAGAGCGGGAGCTATGGCATCAGTGGAACAGCAAGTGAAGAACGCCGACGCCGTGATCTGCCAGAACCTTGCCAACCCAGTAGGCGACCGAGGCTTCCTCTCGCAGAATGTACTGGGGCAACTTCGAAATCTTGTCGAGGGACTCGCTGTCTGGGCGCACCTTAACGATGGCTCAACCGAGTTTCACTACAATCAAGTCGGGCCAGCTCTCGATGCCGTTAAGGCACTCTCCAAGTTCCGCCTGCTGAGTAGATTCCATGGCTTACTCCAGGCCAGCGTCTCGCACTACACCCTGGATCGCGACCCTTCCGAGCGACTGATGCTGAAGTACTACGAGTACCTACTCCGCACCCGCGACCTGGCAAAAAGTCAGCTCGGAATAACCATCCTGACCAACATCGAACAGTTCCCGATCGACCTCGATCCCTCGCTGCGGGAGTACTACGAGAAGATCGCAGGATGCATCGAGCAGGGAAAAGCGAACCTGGCCTCTAGCCCACGTCGCGAGAGATACTACATTCGCAGCTCGCGACCGTTCTTCATCGCCGGCCGAATTTACTATGAAGTTACGTTTCACCTCGCCCATAACCGGACAAGCAAATTTGATCGCATTATTGGGTTCACCGACATCGACGTCACCGACAAATATGCGGCCAGTCTGCAGCTGGCGAGCGACACGATCGAGGTACTCGGCAAGGAAATGCCGATCACGCTGATCCGCTCTTGGGAGGTGTCAATCCGACCGTGCGAATTCGACAACTTTGCGCGCCTCTTCGACGCCCCGCACGGAAAGGTAAGCAGGTCGCATTCCGAGTACCGCAACCTGATGCGGTACCTCACATCAACTCGATCAAACCTGCTTGATCTTATGGATATGACCGACGCCGCTTACGGCTCTCTTCGCTCCTGGGCGCTGGTCGGTGCTCAACGAGATGCGACAATCTTTACTGTCCTTGACCGTGCCCGGTCACTCATCCGCAACAATCGGCCAGGTTCTCGTTTGCTGCGGTATCTCATGCTGCGGATGAACAACCTTGTCATCAAGGCACAGTTCCATGCAGAACAGTGTTCTGCACTCTCTGGACTGCGCGTGTCTTGGGGTTGTAAGCCGTTCGACACGATGCCCTTCTGCACATCACCACGCGGACACAACCCGCGCTTTGGGGATCTTGCCGAAAGCCTGGACTCGAGGACTCGGGCTCACGAACTGCTTGCCAGGCGAGTCAGGAGCAATGTCGAGCAGCGCGGTGTGATCTATACACCGATAGCTGAGCTGGAGGATCTCGGGGACCTCGACGAGCTGATCGCACGTCACAATCGCCTGCTTCCACCCACTGAACGACACGCGCGACGGAAACTGACTCAAGCAAATGGGCACGTTTTCATCATCGGTTACGAGGACGACACGGTCTCGATCATCAATAGACTCCGGGAAATCTCTGCTAGTGGTGTCCCCCAACACAGCAGTGACGTGCAGGCATGGATTAATGCTAACCCGGGCCTCATCGATGACCCTTTGAAGGTCGAGGCCTTGACGAAGTTGTTCGAGCAATCGAAAGTCGCTCTCATTTACGGTGCGGCAGGTACGGGAAAATCGACGATGGTGAATCATATTGCGAACTACTTCGCGGACGCGAGAAAGCTATTTTTAGCGCATACCAACCCTGCCGTCGACAACCTCAAGAGGCGAGTACAGGCGCCGAACACCGAGTTCAGCACAATCAGCAAGCATGTGCGCAATGGCATGTCGTTCGGAGCCGCACTTGACGTATTAGTAATCGATGAGTGCAGCACCGTGAGCAACGCAAGCCTGCTCGAAATACTTGAGAATACGCCCTTCGATCTTCTTGTGCTTGTTGGTGACGTCTACCAGATCGAGTCGATCGAGTTTGGCAACTGGTTTAGCATCATTCGGTCGTACCTCCCGAGCGAGTCTGTATTCGAGCTCACAGAGCCATTCAGGACGACCGATCAGGGTCTTCTCACTCTGTGGAGCAGGGTGCGGAATCTGGACGACCACATCGAGGAGTCGCTCTCCAAGAATGGCTACTCGACGGTTCTGGGGGACTCTCTATTTCAACATCGAAGCGACGACGAGATCGTGCTCTGCCTGAACTATGACGGCCTATATGGCATCAACAATGTCAATCGGTTCCTACAGGCGAGCAACCCGAATCCAGCCGTAACATGGAGCGAGTCCACGTACAAGGTTGGAGATCCAGTACTTTTCAACGAGTCCGATCGGTTCAGCCCAGTCATCTTTAACAACCTGAAGGGAAAGATTGTCAAGATTGATCGCGTGCCCGGCCGTATCACTTTCGATGTGAATCTCGAGCGGGATGTCACTGAAGACGATGTGCTCTTCACGAGTCTGCGCTGGGTGGAAGGCTCGACTGTCCAGTTTGACGTCTTCCAGCGCGGCGACAGCGACGATGACGACGACTCTGTCACCACCATGGTGCCATTCCAGATCGCCTACGCCGTATCGATCCACAAGGCACAGGGTGTTGAG
Source organism: Streptomyces sp. NPDC127108 (assembly GCF_042677545.1). Taxonomy (NCBI): domain Bacteria; kingdom Bacillati; phylum Actinomycetota; class Actinomycetes; order Kitasatosporales; family Streptomycetaceae; genus Streptomyces; species Streptomyces sp. NPDC127108. The sequence continues at coordinate 133,907 of NZ_JBHXTE010000011.1, forward strand.
TACGAGTCAGTGAAGGTTGTCATCACGGATGCTAATGAGGAGAGCATCTCCCACAGCATCTTCTACACCGCGATCACACGCGCTCGGGAGCGTCTTGAGGTGTTCTGGACCCCGGAAACACAGCATCGCATCCTGAGCCGTCTAGCCGTGCGCGAGAACACGAAGGACGAGCACCTGATGAAGGTCCGTCGAGGTTTGATACCCGTCGAGAAGCGACCGAAGCGTCAAAAGACGCGCCAGCTACCGTAGGCGGCGGCAGTGGCGAAGGACCCATGGACGGCTGGCAGGACCAGCCAGAGCCAGCCGAGATCTGTTCGCTGCCGATCGAGGAGCCCAAGCTCCGGGCCACCGCGGCGAGATCCGATAAGCAACGATAGACGTCACCGCCCATGGGAAGTTCGGCAGGATCGCAGCGAACCTGCCGTCAGCCAGCCCAAGCACGCGGTCAGGATGCGCGGCATCGAAATACTCGGAGCCCATCACCGGTCGGCTGGCCAAGCAGTCCAGGCCATGCCGCTCGGCATCACAGGCTGCGCCGACGGGTAGGTCGGCATTAACCTGCGGACTTGGCCCAGACCGTGCTGGCTGCGGTGGGTACCAAGCCGTCACCCGAGGAGATTCCCGGCTTCACCATGGCCTCGCCCTCGCGAGGTGCACCGCCTGTGCACCGACCTACTCGCAGGACAAACGTCACCGCAGGTCATGGCCGCTTCCCATCTCTACTTCGACATCTAGCAGGCCCCCAGGCCGAAGCGGGACTCCGCTCGCCTGGGCCGTCCGTGGGCCGTCGGCCGTGTCCTTCCTCTCCAGGAAGGCGCGGCCGACGGCCGTTTCTGTCAGGTGGCGGGGGTGAACTTCCCTCGCCACGCCAGGGATACGTAGACCAGTGCCACCAGGACCGGCACCTCGATCAGCGGACCCACGACACCGGAGAGTGCCTGGCCGCTGGTGACGCCGAAGGTGGCGATGGCCACCGCGATGGCCAGTTCGAAGTTGTTGCCCGCCGCGGTGAAGGCGAGGGTCGTGGTGCGGTCGTAGGGCAGGCCGATCGCCTTGCCGAGGGCGAAGGTGCCGAACCACATGAGTGCGAAGTAGAGCAGGAGGGGCAGCGCGATCCGGGCCACGTCCAGTGGCTGCGAGGTGATCGTCTTTCCTTGGAGGGCGAAGAGGACGACGATCGTGAAGAGCAGGCCGTAGAGGGCCCACGGGCCGATCCTCGGCAGGAAGTCGGACTCGTACGCCTCGCGGCCCAGCTTCCGTTCGCCGACGCGGCGGGTGAGGAAGCCGGCCAGGAGCGGGACGCCCAGGAAGATGACGACGTTGAGGGCGATCTTCCACATCGAGATGTCGAGGCGCTCGCCCTCGCCCAGGCCGAGCCAGCCGGGCAGCAGGTCGAGGTAGAACCAGCCGAGCAGGCCGAACGCCAGGACCTGGAAGACGGAGTTGAGGGCGACGAGGACGGCGGCGGCCTCGCGGTCGCCGCACGCGAGGTCGTTCCAGATGATGACCATGGCGATGCAGCGGGCCAGGCCGACGATGATCAGGCCAGTGCGGTATTCCGGCAGGTCCGCCAGGAAGATCCAGGCGAGTGCGAACATGACGGCCGGTCCGGCCAGCCAGTTGATGACCAGCGATGATGCCATCAGCTTGCGGTCGCCGGTGACGGCGTCGAGCTTGTCGTAGCGGACCTTGGCCAGGACCGGGTACATCATGACCAGCAGCCCGAGCGCGATCGGCAGGGAGATGCCGCCGACCTCGACCTTGGCGAGCACGTCGTTCAGGCCGGGGATCAGCCGTCCCAGGCCGAGGCCGACTGCCATCGCGGCCAGGATCCACAGCGCGAGGAAGCGGTCCAGGGCGGAGAGCTTCCGGACGATGCCCGGCTCGACCGCAGTCGTCGCCCTGCTCGGCTTGCCGGTTCCGGTCGGCCGGGTCGCCGTCATCAGCAGGACCGCTTCCGACCGGTCTCCGCCGTCGTACGCGCCGTCTCGGCGAGTTCCGTGAACTGCCCGGCCAGCGTGGCGATGACATCGGGCTTGAGACGGTAGTAGGTGAAGCGGCCGCACGGTTCGGTCTCCACGAACCCGGCCTCGCGCAGCACCCGCAGGTGGTTGGAGAGGTTGGTCTGCTTCGCGCCGGTTTCCTCCACCAGGTGTGTGGTGCACAGCGTCTCTTGGGCGAGCAGGTGCACGATCCGGAGCCTGAGCGGGTCGGCGAGGACCCGGATCAGATCAGTGTCGACTGACGTCATCATGGACTGATACTTTCATATCAGTCTGGGATGATGCCAGTGCAGGCTGACCTCATGGCTCCCAGACGCGCCCCGCTCCGCGAAGGAAGAATCGATGGCCCCCACCCCGCTCGCCTCCGTGCTGTTCGTCTGCGTCCACAACACCGGGCGCTCCCAGATGGCCGCCGGATTCCTCGCCCACCTCGCAGGCGACCGGATCGAGGTCCGGTCCGCGGGGTCCGTCCCCGGGGACCAGGTCAACCCGGCCGCCGTCGAGGCGATGCGGGAGGTCGGCGTCGACATCTCCGCCGCCCGGCCCAAGGTGCTCACCCCCGAGGCCGTCCAGGCCTCCGACTACGTCATCACCATGGGCTGCGGCGACGCCTGCCCCGTCTTCCCCGGGAAGACGTATCTCGACTGGCGGCTGGAGGACCCCGCGGGCAAGGGGGTCGAGGCCGTGCGGCCGATCCGCGACGAGATCGAGCGGCGCGTCGTGGCACTGATCGCCGAGGTGGACGCGTCGCGCGAGGAGTGATCGCGACACGAGGAGAGATCGCGACCAGCCGCGGACAGAGCCCGTTCACACCCGGCCGGTAGGGTCACGCCGCCCGGAGGAAGCCCGGTGCGGGGAAGAGGTGCGGTGGACGGCACAAGCGGTGTGAGTGGTGTGAGCGGCTCTGGTGGTGTGAGCGGCTCTGGTGGTGTGAGCGGCTCTGGTGGTGTGAGCGGCTCTGGTGGTGTCAGTGGCCCGGGCGGCGTCCGTGGTGTGCGTGGTGCGGCCGAGGTCGTGCGGCCGCGGGTGGGGCTCGGGACGATCCTCCGGGAGTGGGGACGCATCGGCTGCGTCGGGTTCGGGGGGCCGCCCACCCACATCGCCCTGCTCAGGAAGCTGTGTGTGGAGCGGCGGGGCTGGATCGCGGCGGCCGAGTTCGAGGACGGCATCGCGGCGACCAATCTGCTTCCCGGGCCCGCCTCCACGCAGTTGGCCATCTTCTCCGCCTGGCGGCTGCGCGGTCTGGCCGGAGCGCTGGTCGGCGGTCTGGCCTTCATCGTGCCGGGGCTTGTCCTCATCCTCGCCCTGGCCGCCCTGTTCCTCGCAGGGAGTCCGCCGCTGTGGGTGCGCGGCGCCGCCGCCGGGGCGGGCGCGGCCGTCGCCGCTGTCGCCGTCCAGGCGGCCACCGCGCTGATTCCGGCGAGCTGGCGGCGGGCCGGTGACCGGCGGGCGGCCGGGGTCCGTTGGGCCTGCTACTTCCTCGCGGGTGGCGCGGCGGCCGCGGTGGTGGGCCCGTGGATGGTGCTGGTGCTGGTCGCGGCCGGTCTGCTGGAGGTCGCGGTGCGCACCCGCAGCGCTCCGGGGCGGCGTGCCGCGTGGCCGGTGCCGCTCGCCGTCGCGGCTCCCGCCGCCGGAGGGATGGCCGCACTCGCGTGGGTGGCGTTCAAGGTCGGCGCGCTGTCCTACGGCGGTGGCTTCGTCATCATTCCGCTGATGCAGGCCGACGCCGTCCACACGTACCAGTGGATGACCGACGGCCAGTTCCTCAACGCGGTCGCGCTCGGCCAGGTGACCCCCGGTCCCGTCGTGCAGACCGTCGCCGTCGTCGGCTACGCGGCGGCCGGGATCCCGGGCGGGCTGCTGGCCGCCGCCGTGGCCTTCGCCCCGTCGTTCCTGTTCGTCATCGTCGGCGGTCCCCGGTTCGACCGGATCCGGGCGCACTCCGGTGTGCAGGCGTTCTTCACGGGCGCGGGGCCCGCGGTCATCGGCGCGATCATGGGCTCGGCGATCCCCCTCGCGCTGGCGCTGGAACACCTGTGGCAGTACGGGGTGCTCGTCGGCGCCGCGGTCTGGCTGCTGGCGGCCCGCCGCGGCGTGGTGAGCGCACTCCTGACGGCCGGTGCTCTGGGCGCGGTGGCGGCTCTGGCCGGGTGGTCGGTCGGCTGATGTCGGGAGCTGAGGTCGGGGGCTGACAGGCCCAGGCTGGTGGTCGGTCGGCTGAGGTCAGGGGTGTCCTGTGAGGATGGAAGCTCCGGCCGACCGGCTGCCCGACCGGCTGCCCTGCCGACCGGAACGGACCAGAACGACCACGAAGGGCGTGCACACGGATGTCGCAGGACGCGCGGAGCCTGGTGGACCGGATGGACGACCACCAGGTGGCCGTCTACCTGGGCGCGATGGCCGCGGGCGCCGCACTCGGTCTGGCCGCGCCGGACGCCGGGCCCGGCCTGGAACACGCCATCAACCCGGTCCTCGCGGCCCTGCTGTTCGTGACCTTCCTCCAGGTCCCGGCCCGTGAACTGCTGCGCTCCCTCAAGGACGCCCGGTTCCTGTCCGCCGCCCTGGTGGTGAACTTCGCCGTCGTACCGCTCGTGGTCGCCGCGATGTTCGCCTTCCTCCCCGCCGACCAGGCCGTACGTGTCGGCGTGCTGCTCGTCCTGCTGTGTCCCTGCGTCGACTACGTGATCGTCTTCTCCGGGCTCGCGGGCGGCGCGAGCCGCCGTCTGCTGGCCGCGACACCCCTGCTGCTGATCGGCCAGATGCTCCTGCTGCCGCTCTTCCTGTACGTGTTCATGGGCCCGGAGTTGGGCGACGTCGTCGAGGCGGGCCCGTTCCTGGAGGCGTTCCTCGTCCTGATCGTCGTGCCGCTCGCCCTGGCCTGGGCCCTGCAGGCGTGGGCCGGGCGCGGGCAAGCCGGACAGAAGGTGTCCGACGCCGCGACCACCACGATGGTCCCGCTGATGGCCGCGACCCTCCTGACCGTCGTCGCCTCCCAGGTCCCCAAGCTCGGCGGGAACCTCACCGACGTAGCGGCCGTGGTCCCCTGCTACGCCCTGTTCCTGCTCGTGATGGCCTTCGCGGGCAAGGCCGTCGCCCGCCTCTTCCGTCTCGACACCCCCGGCGCACGCGCGCTCGTCTTCACCGGCGCCACCCGCAACTCCCTCGTCGTGCTGCCCCTGGCCCTGGCCCTGCCCGACGCGTACGCCGTCGCCGCCGTCGTCGTGGTCACACAGACCCTCGTCGAGGTCATCGGCATGGTCGTCTACGTCCGGGCCGTCCCCCGGCTGCTCCCCGAGGGGGCGCGGGGCGAGCGGACTCCGACGACGAGGTGACTACGCGGGGGCGGACCCTCCGGGGCGGGTGAGGATCCCGGCGAGCTTGTCGGTCGCCTCGGGAAGCAGCCAGTAGTAGACCCAGGTGCCGCGCCGCTCGCAGTCGATGAGTCCGGCCTGCCGCAGGAGCTTGAGGTGGTGGGAGATGGTCGGCTGGGAGAGGTCGAAGGCCGGGGTGAGGTCGCAGACGCAGATCTCGCCGCCCGCGCCCGAGGCGATCATCGAGAGGAGCCGCAGCCGGACCGGGTCGCCCAGGGCCTTGAACACCTTGGCCAGTTCGACGGCCTGATCCTCGCCCAGGGGCGCGGTGAGCAGCCCCGGGCAGCATCCGTCGGCCGCCGCCTGCCCCAGCACCACGAGCTCTTGTTTCGACATTCCTCTATGTTGACAAACTTCGATCCAAGGCGCAACGTTACATCGACAGACTTCGAATCAAGAAGCTCCGTTTCTCTCCTCCAGGAGGCGCGTCATGAGCGATCAGCCCACCGACCTGCGTGAGACCGTCCGCAAGCGGTACGCGGCCGCCGCCGTCCAGGTGGCCGAGGGCAGCACCGGCTGTTGCGGGCCCGAGCCCGTCGAGGTCGACGACAACTTCGGCGGCGCCCTGTACGCGGCCGACGAGCGCGACACCCTGCCCGCCGAGGCCGTCGCCGCCTCGCTCGGCTGCGGCAACCCGACGGCCGTGGCCGATCTCCACGAGGGTGAGCGCGTCCTCGACCTCGGCTCGGGCGGCGGCATCGACGTCCTGCTGTCCGCCCGCAGGGTCGGGCCGACCGGCAAGGCGTACGGCCTGGACATGACCGAGGAGATGCTCGCCCTCGCGCTGGCCAACCAGAAGAAGGCGGGCGCCACCAACGTGGAGTTCCTCAAGGGCGCCATCGAGGCCGTCCCGTTGCCCGCGAACACCGTCGACGTCGTGATCTCCAACTGCGTGATCAACCTGTCCACCGACAAGGACGCCGTCTTCGCGGAGATGTTCCGCGTGCTGGTCCCGGGCGGCCGCATCGGCGTCTCGGACGTCGTCGCCGACGACACCCTCACCCCCGCCCAGCGGGCCGAACGCGGCGACTACGTGGGCTGCATCGCGGGCGCGCTGTCCTTCGCCGAGTACCGGCGCGGCCTGGAAGCGGCAGGCTTCACCGGCGTCGAGATCACCCCGACCCACACCGTCGCCGACAGCATGCGGTCCGCGATCGTCCGCGCCACCAAGCCCACCGGTTAGAGTGCGGGCATGTACGGGGGATCAAGAACAGCAAGGACCGCAAGAACGCCAAGGACACGAACGTTGCCGTGCACGTGGTGCAACACACCCGTGCCGCAGTCGCGCAGATGGCGCAGGCGGCTCTACTGCAGCAAGGCGCACCGCCGCAAGAACCGCGTGGTGGAGGCCGTCGGCAACTTCCTGGACAGCCTCTAGGAGGGCGCCGGCCGTCGGCTAGGACTCGTCCTCGTCGCAGCCGACGATGTCGTCCTCGCACTCGAACACGTCGTCCGGGGCGATGGTGTTCAGGCGCCAGACGATCTGGGCGAAGTTCTCGGACCGCCGCCCGTCGGGGGCGACGCGGGCCGTGAACGGGGTGGCGCCGGGCGGGATGTTGAACTGGTCCGCCTGCCCTTCGCCGCACGGGACGATCCACTCCTGCTCGTCGTCACCACGGGCGAGCGTGAGTGTGATCTCGTCGGTGTTCGGTGCCGCACACGTGATGTCGAGGCGGTAGGGCCGTTTGCCCGGCGTCGGGAACGTCTCCTTGAGCCCCTCGGGGAAGAACGAGACTCCGTCGCTGACCCATTCGGCAGGTGTGTCGTCATAACCGATGGCCCTCTGGGCCCGCCGCAACCCGTCCTCCGCGTCGCCCTTTCCCCATTCGACGAGCTCCTGCTCCTTGTCGGCGGGCGGCGCGCTGGACGCGGGCGACTCCTCGCCGGACCGGCCGGACGTGCCCTCGGACCGGTCGGCGGGGCCGCCGCAGGCCGCGACCAGGAGGACGACGGTCGCGCCCAGGGCGGCGGTGCGCGCTGTCGTACGTATGCGAGGGATCATCAACTGGCTCTCCGGCAGGGCCTGAAGCGACTCGGTTACGTCGCACAGGCGCAAACTGTACTTTATTGGTGTAGACCAACAAGAGGCTCCCGGGAGGAGCCAGGAGAGCTTGTCCCCCTGAGGGGAACGGCGGCGGCCCGGGTGCGCGCTGGTGCGCGCGGGCCCGGGCCGCTGGTGGCGCTGCCCGCCGGCAGCGTCACCTTCTCACCGAAGTCCGGTCGTCAGCAGGTGCGGTTGACGTAGTGCGCCCCCTGGATCTTGCTCGCCGAGCCCAGCCACGTCTTGCCGGGGCCGACACAGCGCTCGTAGTCGGGGGCCATGGAGACCCTGACCTCGATGACGACGCGGGAGCCGTCCGACGTGCAGTGGTTGTAGAAGGCGTCGGCGGAGGTCTCGTAGAAACCGCACGGGTCGGCGGCCGCGGGGGTCGCGGTGACGGTCACCGCGCCCAGGGACGTGAAGGCGAGAGCGGTGGCGGCGAGGGCACTGGTCACCAGGCGGCGGACAGGCACGGGGAACTCCTTGGTGAGGGGGGTCGGTTCGGCCCGGACCGGTGAGCGGTCCGCGGCGGCTTTCGGCCCGAGGATCGCAGCCCCGTGACACCTCGGTTGATCGAATGGCGCCCCGTTCACCTGGAAGAACGTTCCCCCCTCCGCCGATCGGATGGATCTCCTCCGTTTTCCCCCGGGGACCCGGTCGCCGGGGGTGGGCCGACCCGCGCCGCGAGCCGCTTCGGTGCCTGAACGCGGTAGCTCTCGGTGAGGAGTTCCGCCACCTCGGCCCAGTCGGTGGCCTCGTCCAGGCGCATGCCCACGACGTTCCTGCCCCAGGAGAGGCGGAAGAACGGGGCGCCCGCGTTGGTCAGGGCCTCGAACTCCTCGCCGGTCGAGCGGAACGTGAGCGTCGTGGTGAGGCCCTCGGTCGCGATGGCGCGCGCCGACGGGGAGTGGGAACGGGTCCAGTCGGTCAGGTAGACGTGCGCGAAGGTCGCGGTGCGGATACGCCAGCGGGTGCCGATCCAGGCCGGTTCCTCGTGTGCGTCGGGGAGGCTCAGGCACACGGTGCGCAGGTGGGTGAGGACGTCGAGGGGGACCTCGTCGTCGGCCGGGATCCTCTGGCGCGTCATGGGTGTCTCCCCCTGGCTGGCGGGTTTCCGGTGAGCTCGCAGCGGGCCTTCCGGTGAGCCTGCCGCGGCTTCTCGGGCGAGTTTAAGGATCCTGTTGCCGCGGGGGCGTGCGCAGGAAGCGGACCGACACGTGGTCCAGCGGGTCCGCCGGTGGCGTCACCCGCGCCCGCACCCCGTACACCTCCGCGATCAGCCCCTCGGTGACGACCTCCGCGGGTGTGCCGTGCGCGTACGCCCTGCCCTCCTTCAGGACCAGGATCTCGTCGCAGAACATGGCGGCCAGGTTGAGGTCGTGCAGCGCGATCACCGTCGTCACGGGCAGCGAGGCGATCAGGTTCAGGAGGTCCAACTGGTGCTGGATGTCCAGGTGGTTGGTGGGTTCGTCGAGGAGGAGCTCGCGGGGGGCCTGGGCCAGGGCGCGCGCGATGTGGGCGCGTTGGCGTTCGCCGCCGGAGAGGGTGTGCCAGGACTGGTCGGCCCGGTCGGTGAGGGAGGTGCGGTCGAGGGCGTCCCGGACGGCGGCCTCGTCGGCGGGCGTGCTCCCTGACCAGGGCCTGCGGTGCGGGATGCGGCCGAGGGCCACCACCTCCCGTACGGTCAGCTCCACCTGGGTGCTCGCGTGCTGGTCGACCACCGCGAGCCTGCGCGCCGTCTCCCTGCGGCCGAGCCGGGGCAGCGGCGTGCCGTCCAGCGTGACCACGCCCGCGGCGGGCGCGAGGACGCCCGCGAGGAGGCGCAGGAGCGTGGACTTGCCGGAGCCGTTCGGGCCGATGAGGCCGAGCGTGGTGCCGGGGCGGGGGGCGAGGGTGATGCCGTCGACGATGAGGCGGCCACCGGCCTCGTGGGAGACCCGGGCCGCCGCGAGGCCGGGGGGCGCGGGCTTCTCGTACGCCGACGGCTCTTCCGTCTGCTCGTACGCCGTCGGCTCCTGCGCCTTCTCGTACGCCGTCGGCTCCTGCGCCTTCTCGTACGTCATCGGCTCCCGCGCCTTCCCGTACGTCATCGGCTCTTCCTCGTCCGGTAGAGCACCGCCACGAACGCCGGTACGCCGATCAGCGACGTGACCACCCCCACCGGGACCTCCTGCGGGTCGAGGACCGTGCGGGCGAGGGTGTCCACCCAGATCAGGAACACCGCGCCCGCGAGCGCCGTCACCGGGAGCAGCCGCGGATGGCCCGCGCCCACCACCGCCCGGGCCGCGTGCGGCAGCGCCAGGCCCACGAACCCGATCGCCCCGGCGCTGCTGACCAGGGCCGCCGTCAGGAGCGCCGTGGTGCAGAGCAGCAGCACGCGCACCCGGCCCACGTGGACGCCGAGGGTGGCCGCGGCGTCCTGGCCGAAGGCGAACGCGTCCAGCGTGCGGGCGTGCAGCAGGCACACGACGAGCGCGACGGCGAGTACCGCGCCGCACGTCCAGACGTCCGTCCAGGCCGCGCCGCTCAGCGAGCCGAGCAGCCAGAACAGCACGCCGCGCGTGGTCTCGGCGTCGGCGGCCGTGAGGACGACGAAGGAGGTGAGCGCGGAGAAGAGCTGCATCGCGGCGACACCGGACAGGACCACCCGGTCCGTGGTGTCGCCGAGGGTGTGGCTGAGCAGCATGACCAGGGCGAAGGACAGGACGGCGCCGACGAAGGCGCCCGCCGGGACCGACAGCGCTCCCCCGCCGACACCGAGGACCACGACGGCCACGGCGCCCGTGGACGCGCCGGAGGAGACGCCGAGCACGAACGGGTCGGCGAGCGGGTTGCGAAGGAGTGACTGGAGCACCGCCCCGCACACGGCGAGGCCCGCGCCGCACACCGCGGCGAGGAGCGTGCGCGGCATTCGCAGGTTCCACACGATGCCGTCGCGGATCGGCGTCAGCTCGGCCTCGCCCCAGCCGAGGTGGGCCGCCACGGCCGACCACACGTCGGGCACGGAGATGTCGGCGGGGCCGATGGTGACGGCCACGGCGACGGAGAGGAACAGGACCGCGAGCCCGGCCAGGGTGAGGAGTCCGCCGCGCACCGCCGAGCGCAGACGGTGCGGGCCGGCGCCGCCCGCGGCGGCGCTCACTTCGTCAGGCCGAACTCGCGCAGCGCCGCCGCGACTTGTTCGATGCCGTCGACGGTGCGGATGCTCGGGTTCAGGGCCTGGCCGCTGAGCAGGACGTAGCGCTTCTTCTTCACGGCCGTGAGGTTCTTCGTGGCCGGGTTGGACTCCAGGAACTTGATCTTCTGGCGGGCGCTCTCGGCGGACTGGGACCTGCGGGTGAGGTCGCCGATGACGAGCACGTCGGGGTCGCGGTCGGCGATGGTCTCCCAGTTGATCTGGGGCCACTCCTCGCGGGTGTCGGCGAAGGCGTTCTTCACGCCGAGTTCGCGGGTGATGACGCCGGGGGCCCCGCAGCAGCCCGCGATGTACGGGGACTCGGAGTTGGCGAACCAGTACATGAGGGTGGTGTCGGAGGCGTCGACGGACTTCTTGGCGCGCGCGGCGCGGGACTTGAGGTCCGCGATCAGCTTCTCGCCGCGCTTCTCCACGTCGAAGACGCGCGCGAGGTCGCGGATCTCGCCGTACACGGTGTCCATGGTGAGGGTCTTGGTGCGGGTGCCGTCGTCGTCACCGGCGTTGTCCTTGCCCGCGCAGTCGGTCGGCGAGACGTAGACGGGCACGCCGAGTGCGGTGAACTTGGCGCGGTCGGCGACGCCGCCCTTGCCGACCGTGTAGAGGAACGACGCGCTGACGAAGTCCGGTTCCTTGTCGAGGACCTTCTCCAGCGACGGGTAGCGGTCCGCGAGCCGCGGGACCTTGGCGTTCTCCTTCGCCAGGCCCTTCAGGACGGGGTCCGTCCAGGTGCCGGTGCCCACCATGCGGTCGGCGAGGCCGAGGGAGAGGAGGATCTCGGTGGAGCCCTGGTCGAGGGAGACGGCCCGCTTCGGCGGGGCCTGCACCTTCGTCCGCTCGCCGCAGGCGGTGAGCGTGACGGGGTAGCCCGCCCGCGCCTTGTCCGACGTCTTCGCGGGCGAGCCGCCGCACGCGGTCAGCAGGACGAGGCCCGCGGACAGGAGGGCGGTGAGGGGTATACGGCGAACGCGTCGCGTGGTCGAAGGCACACGTCTTCCCGAGTCTCAGGGCTCATGCGCGGAGCCTGGTCTGCGAACTCCGCCGCCCGTGCGGACGGCGGTGCCAGCAGGTCTTCGGACTCGGGTTCGTCCGGGCGGGGCCGCCTTCCCGGGGGTCCGTGGACTCCCAGTGGCCGCTGGCCCCGCCCGTCCCCCTCACCGCTGCGCGTCAGCTCCGGATTCCCACCGGATTCCCCGACCCAGGTGTGGGTACGACTGGCGTCCGCAAGCTATCACTCCGGTGTGGCATCGCCCCTGGTCGGGGCGGGCTCACCGCGGTAGGTGCCGAAGGACCACTTGTTGCCCTCGGGGTCGGCGATCGCGAACTCGCGGCTGCCGTACGGCTGGTCCTCGATCTCGCGGATCACCTTCGCACCGGCGGCGGTGAGACGGCGGTAGAGGTCGTCGACGTGGTCGGTGACGACGTACGCGCCGAACGTGCCCGGCCGCAGGCACCACTCGGCGGCCTTCGGGTCGTAGCTGCCGAGCATGACGCCGCCGCCCTCGGGCCAGTCGAGCTGGGCGTGGGCGACGCGGTCGCCGTCCTCGTACACGGCGGTGCGCAGGAAGCCGACGGTGCCGACGAGGAAGTCGATCAGGGCGGGGGCGTCGTCGGCCTGGAAGGTCGCCCAGACGTCGGGCGCGCGACGGTTCGCCGCGGTCGGGTCGGCCGGGTCGGCCTGGTCGCCCTGGCCGATTTGCGTGATCTGCACGTTCTGCGGGGATTCATTGGTGTTCATGCGTCCCAGTCTTCGCCGCCCGCGTGCCCTCCGGCTTGGATATTCCGGCACTCCTCGGCCAGCCAGGCGGTGGGGCTCAGGCCCGTGTACTGCTGGAAGTCCCGTACGAGGTGGGAGTGGTCGTAGTACCCGCGGTCGGCGGCGATCCGGGCGAGGTCGGGGCGCGTGCCCGCGGCGACCGCGCGGACGACGGCGGCCTTCGCGTGCTGGAAGCGGATGAGGCGGGCGGCCTGCTTGGGGGTGACGCCGGTCTCGGCACGGAACAGCGCGGACAACCGGCGTTCGCTGAGGGCGACGTGCGCGGACAGGCCGCGCAGGGTACCGGCGCCGCGGTGCCGGGCGAGCCAGGCCCAGGCCTCGCCGACCTCGGGCCGGACGCCCCCGGCACGCTCGGCGTCGGCCGCGCGGCGCGCCAAGTAGGCGTTGAGGAAGGCGAACCGGTCGCCCCAGTCGTCCTGCTCGCAGAGGCGTTCCCGTACGTCGGCGGCGACCCGGCCGAGGACGTCGGTGCCGTCGGTGACGAGCTGCCCGGCGAGCTCGGAGGCGGGCAGGCCGAGGAGCGCGCGGGCCGCGAGCGGGTGCACGGCGAGCTGGATGCCGGCCTCGTGCTCGGGCTGGACGACGTACGCGGGACTCTGGTGCAGGCCGCCGACGACGATGTCCGTGCGGACGGCGTCGGGCCCGGTCGCCTGGCCGGGGGTGCGGCCGGTGGTGACGGGGCCGTCGAGGGAGAAGATCAGCGTGAGGTACGGGGACGGCAGGCCGCGGTGCAGGGCGGGGCGCTGGCCCTGGGTGCGGTAGCCCACGGCGGACACGACCAGGCCGCCGGGCGGGGGCGCGGCGCGGACGAACTCGCGGGACGCGGCGGCGCCGTCCGGGGCGGTGGTGTCCGTGGCCGTGGAACCCATGAGCCCATTGTGCGCGGGCGCGGCCGGGCCTGTCGTCCGGTGCGGCTACCCGCGTCCGCGCGTCCCATGCCCGGCACGCACGGTGACCTCGATCATGGGAATCCGGTACGGCGTCCTCGTACCATGACGCGCCGCTCCGGACGGGTCGGCTCAGCGCTTCCAGGGAACGGGAACCATGGCAATTCGAGCAAAGGGCAGGCTGGCCGTCGCCGGGGCGGCGGGAGCGCTCGCGGCGGCGGTGTTCGCGGGCGGCGCGCTGTGGCCGTCGGCCGACGCGGAGGCGGCGAGCAAGCGGTCCGGGCCCGCGAAGAACGCCGCCGCCCGCGCCGCCACGGCCGAGCTCAAGCACTGGCCGAAGCCGGTGGCGGCGAAGCTCGGCAAGGTGATCGCGAAGAACGAGGGGCGCGGCGCGTACGCGGTCTTCGACGCGGACAACACGACGTACCGCCACGACCTGGAGGAGTCGCTCCTCCCGTTCCTGGAGATGAAGGGCGTCCTGAGCCGCGAGTCGATGGACCCGTCCCTGAAGGTCATCCCGTTCAAGGACACGGCCACGCACAAGGAGAGCCTGTACAGCTACTACAACCGGCTCTGCGAGGTCGACGACCAGGTCTGCTACCCGTGGGCGGCGCAGATCTTCTCCGGCTTCACCCTGAAGAAGCTCAAGGGGTACGTGGACGACCTCCTCGCGTACGACAAGCCGATCCCGGCGACGTACTTCGACGAGCACGGCAAGGTCACGAGGACCGAGGTGGAACGGCCGGAGTTCTCGCCCGGCATGCGGGAGCTGTACAAGTCGCTGCGCGCGCACGGCATCGAGGTGTACGTGGTGAGCGCGGCCAGCGAGGACCTGGTGCGGATGGTGCTCGCCGACCCGAAGTACGGGTACGGCGTGAAGCCGCAGAACGTCATCGGCGTGGGCCTGCAGCTCAAGGACCCGAAGACGGGCCGGGTGACCAGTTCCCGCAAGGAGATCGCCGAGGGCAGGTTCGGCCCAAAGGACCGGGCGCGGCTCGCGAAGTACGAGCTGACGCCGAACCTGTGGGCACCGCTGACCTGGTACCAGGGCAAGCCCGCCGCCATCTCCACGTACATCGACGAGTGGAAGAAGCCGGCCCTCGTCGCCGGGGACACCCCCGTGAGCGACGGCCCGATGCTGTTCCACTCGGCGGACGTGCGCAACGGCGGCGTGCGCGTGTGGGTCAACCGCAAGGACAGCTACATGAAGCAGTTGGACGGGATGAAGCGGAAGAACGCGGCGCGGCAGCGGGAGTTGGGACAGCCGGTGACGGCGGACAAGCGGTGGCTGACGGTGACGCCGGATCAGATCGGCTGACGGTGACGGGCGGAACAACCGGCTGAGCGGAACGGGAGCCCCGGGGTCGGTCGACCCCGGGGCTCCTCCGTGTCATACGGCCCGCAGCCGGTCGAACGCCGCGGCCGTCGCCGCCCGGTCCGCGCCGTCGGCGAGCAGCGCGTGCAGGAGCAGCCGGGCCTTGGGCGCGTCGAGCTGGCCCGCGGAGATCAGGCCGCGGGCCAGCAGGTCGGACTCCGAACCCGGGCCGCGGTAGGTCTCGCTGAGCAGCGGGCCCGCGCCAGTGCGCGAGGCGAGGACGACGGGCATCCGGGCTGCCGCGGCGGCCAGCGGCTCGACCAGCCACTTCGGCGCGTGGCCCGCGCCGAACGCGGCGACGACCAGGCCGTCGAAGCGGTCGTCCACGGCCTCCAGGAGCTCGCCGCCGTCGCCGAGGGAGAGCGTGAGCAGCGCGACCCGGGCGGGGGCACGCAGCCGCAACGGCCGCTCGACCGTGGCCGTCGCGGGGCGCAGCAGGATGTGCGGGACGCCCTCCACGACGCGGCCGAGGGGGCCCGCGCCCGGTGAGGCGAAGGTGGCCACGGACGTGGTGTGCGTCTTGCGGACGTGCCGGGCGGCGTGGATCTCGTCGGCGAGGACCGTGAGCACGCCGAGGCCGCGGCAGCCGGGGTCGGCGGCGGTCGCGAGCGCCGCGGCGAGGTTCGCGGGGCCGTCCGCGCCCGGCAGGTCGGGGCGGCGCATCGCACCCGTGACGACGACCGGCTCGCGGGGCGCGCAGACCACGTCGAGCAGGAAGGCGGTCTCCTCCAGGGTGTCGGTGCCCTGTACGACGACCGCGCCGTGCCCGGCCGCGGTGGCCTCGTCGACCTTCCCGGCCAGCTCGGCCAGGTCCGCCAACGCCAGTGAGGATCCGGGGAGTCGGCGGACGTCGTGCAGCTCGATGTCCACTCCGGGCGGGACCGGGGCGGCGGCCAGGGTCTGGGCGCCGGTGAGACGGGCGTGGTCCCCGCCCTGCGCGGAGATGGTGCCGCCGAGGGTGAACACGCTGACGGTCTTGGGCACGGGGGCTCGCTTCCGGGGCGGGAGGTGGGACGGAGCGGGGCGGGTGAAGCAAGGTGGAGCGGGTGGGGCGGGTGAGCCCCCTGGAGCCTCTCCCCGCTTCCACCCCGTCCCGAAACGAGCGGACCGCGCCGGGTGCGGCGCGGCCCCGGTCCGCGTCAGCGGCTGTAGCGCATCAGGGCCCGCACCATGTGGCAGGTGGTGTCCGACGGCGGGTGGATGCCGACCGTCTCCGCCATGGTGCGTATCCGTACGTTGCTCGCCTGGTTCGGCACCAGGACGCCCGCGTCGAGCAGGGCGATGGCGAGGCGCATGGCCTTGAGGCGGCGGTTGTGCGTGATGTACCAGTCGCGGGGGCGGCCGGGGGGCAGGGGGCGCTTCTCCACCGGGACGTACGGCACGTCGCAGAGCGTGGGGTGGTCCGGGCGCGGGGCGCGCGACCTGTGCGCGGGACGCTGGGCGGCAGCGTTACGAGTGCGGGTGACACCGGGCTTCGACGGCAGTGCGGCAGCGGGCACAGGCATCCTCCTGTCGCGTTCAGGAGCCCTCGCGGCCCCTTCGAACATTGCTACCAGTTTACTGCCCACCACTGACAATCAGCAGTCCACCCAGACCGTCAAACCCGCAGGTGGGCAGGGAACTTGTCGCTCCGTCACGGTTGTTCCACGAGGTACGCGTGGGGTTCTCGAAATTCGAACACCGACTGGCCTTCCGGCCCCCCGGGCAC
This sequence comes from Streptomyces sp. NPDC127108, assembly GCF_042677545.1. Lineage (NCBI taxonomy): Bacteria > Bacillati > Actinomycetota > Actinomycetes > Kitasatosporales > Streptomycetaceae > Streptomyces > Streptomyces sp. NPDC127108. Next base: position 150,262 of record NZ_JBHXTE010000011.1, read on the forward strand.
ACGGCGCTAGCGTGTGAGCCATGGAGATCTGGATCAACCCCGCCTGTTCCAAGTGCCGCAGCGCGCTGTCCCTGCTCGACGAGGAGGGCGCCACGTATACCGTCCGCCGCTACCTGGAGGACGTGCCGGGCCCCGACGAGATCCGCGCCGTCCTCGACCGACTCGGCCTGGAGCCCTGGGACATCACCCGCACCCAGGAGGCCGCCGCGAAGGAGCTCGACCTCAAGGACCGCGCGCGCTGGCCGCGCGACGCGTCCGGGCGCGACGCCTGGATCGAGGCGCTCGCCGCCCACCCGAAGCTGATCCAGCGGCCCATCATCACGGCGGACGACGGCACGGCCGTGGTGGCGCGGTCGGAGGAGGCGGTGCGGGACGCCCTCTCGCGGTAGGCCGATCGACCGGCAACCGAGCGGCGACAGCAGGCAAAACGTTACATAACGCCCCATAGGGTTGAGCGCTCCATCTGCGGAAGGCAGGACACCGGAGGAAGGAGCGCACCGTGCGGAGTTGGCTGTCCGGGGGCGTGTACGGCACCGTCCTCGCGAGCGCGCTGCTCGCCGCCCTGCAGTCCGAGGGCACCCCCTACACGCCGTACTACGACGCCGCCTGGGTCATGGTCACCGCGGGCACGGCCGCGCTCGCGCACGGCTACGCCCACCACATGGCCACGCACCGGCCCGGCAGCGGGCTGCACCGGTGGCGGCAGCTCGCCTGGACGCTGGCCGACGAGTGGCCCGTCGTGGTCGCCTGCTGGCCCACCGTCGCGCTTCTCGTGACCGCCGGGGTGATGGGGTGGCCCGAGGAGAACGTCACGTGTGCGGGGCTGATGCTGAACGCTGCGCTGCTGTTCGGGTGGGGGACGTTCGCCGCGTTGCGGGTGGGGTATCGGCGGGGGGTCGCTGTGCTGGTCGGTGCTGCGGATGCGGCGATCGGGGTGGTGATCGCCGTGGCCAACGCGGTGATCAAGTAGGCCGGGGGCCTTGCCGGGGGGGCTCCCCAATCCCGCCCCTTCCCGAAACCGGGGGCTGCGCCCCCGGGCCCCCGCTGATCGGCGCTCCGCGCCTCGTCCTCAAACGCCGGACGGGCTGGAAAATGTGCCGGTAAGTTCCAGCCCCTCCGGCGTTTGTGACCCTCGCCACCCCCACCCCAGGTAACACGGGGTTCACAACCGGGCAACGGACGGGAAATCGCGGATTGGCAGTCTGCGCAGCATCACCACGGCCCGCAGCACCCGCACGTCTGCGCCGTACCAAGCGTCAAAGGATGAAGCCCGTGACCTTCAAGGCTGAGTACATCTGGATCGACGGCACCGAGCCGACGGCCAAGCTTCGCTCGAAGACGAAGATACTGGCCGACTCCCAGCGCGCGACGACGGTCGCGGACCTGCCGATCTGGGGCTTCGACGGCTCGTCCACGAACCAGGCGGAGGGCCACGCGTCGGACCGCGTGCTCAGGCCGGTCGCCAGCTACCCGGACCCGATCCGCGGCGGCGACGACATCCTCGTACTGTGCGAGGTCCTGGACATCGACATGACGCCGCACGCGTCGAACACGCGCGCCGCGCTGGCCGAGGTCGCCGGCCGGTACGCCGCGCAGGAGTCGATCTTCGGCATCGAGCAGGAGTACACGTTCTTCAAGGGCGCGCGCCCGCTCGGCTTCCCCGAGGGCGGCTTCCCGGCGGCGCAGGGCGGCTACTACTGCGGCGTCGGCGCGGACGAGATCTTCGGCCGTGACGTCGTCGAGGCGCACCTGGACAACTGCCTGAAGGCGGGCCTCGGCATCTCCGGCATCAACGCCGAAGTGATGCCGGGTCAGTGGGAGTTCCAGGTCGGCCCGCTGTCCCCGCTCGAGGTCTCCGACCAGCTGTGGGTGGCCCGCTGGCTGCTGTACCGCACCGCCGAGGACTTCGGCGTCTCCGCGACCCTCGACCCGAAGCCGGTCAAGGGCGACTGGAACGGCGCGGGCGCGCACACGAACTTCTCCACGAAGGCGATGCGCGAGGGTTACGACGCGATCATCACCGCGTGCGAGTCGCTCGGCGAGGGCTCCAAGCCGATGGACCACGTCAAGAACTACGGCGCGGGCATCGACGACCGCCTGACAGGTCTGCACGAGACCGCCCCGTGGAACGAGTACAGCTACGGCGTCTCCGACCGCGGCGCGTCCGTCCGCATCCCGTGGCAGGTCGAGAAGGACGGCAAGGGCTACATCGAGGACCGCCGCCCGAACGCCAACGTCGACCCGTACGTCGTGACGCGGCTGCTCGTCGACACCTGCTGCTCGGCGCTGGAGAAGGCCGGGCAGGTCTGACCCGATCCGAACCGTTCCCTACGGTCTGCCGGATTTCGTTCGGGGCGCCCGCCCGTGTGGTGGGCGCCCCGAACGCGTGGCCCAACTCCCCCAGCGGAGCGGGCCGTTTCCGGCCACGAGCGGCCAGGGGGCCGTATCAAGGTGCGAGAGGGATCCGCCGAACCCGTTCCCATCTGCTTCAATGGGGCCATGGGCAGCTTCCAGAACACCGCGACGGGTCACTGTGACCTCGAGCCTTTCTGGCCTTCCCGGCAGCACCACGACTTCGACCGGGTGTGTTGCCGCGCGCTGAGCGCGCGGGCCCTCTGAAGCCGTTTCCCCGGCCTCCGGCCTGACGCGCACGACGTACGTCCTCGACGACTCCTTCGCGCGAAAGAGCTGACCTCATGGCGAACTCCCGTTCCTTCTCCGCCGCCCCCGCCGCCTCCGCCGTCCCGGCTGCTTCCGGGGCCCCGGTGACCTCCCGCCCCACCACCCCCTCCGCACGCGGGCGCCTGCGTGCCGTCGCACCCGACGAAGTCGCCCAGGTGTCCGGCCTCGCCGACATCTCGGGCTTCCTGCCGCCGGGCGCGACCCTGCTGCCCGCACCCCAGCACACGCTGCCCGCACGGCCGGGGCAGCCGCCGATGATCGGCTACCTGGTCCTCCTGCCCGCCGGTCAGGAGCACGTCCCCGCCGGTCCCGTCGCCGCCGAGCCCGAGCCGTCGCTCGACGCGGCCGGGCGCGGGCCCGTGCGCATCGACACCGCGCGGCGCTCCGCGCACGTCGAGGGGCAGCCCCTGGACCTCACGTACCTGGAGTTCGAGCTGCTCGCACATCTCGTCGCCCATCCGCACCGGGTGCACACCCGCGACCAGTTGGTGACGACGGTGTGGGGGTACGGGCACGTGGGCGACGGGCGGACCGTCGACGTCCACATCGCCCGCCTTCGGCGCAAGCTCGGGATCGAGCACCGGTCGACGATCCAGACGGTGCGGCGGGTCGGGTACAAGTACGCGCCGCCGACCACCGGATGACGACCGCCGGACCCCGCCCTTCGGCGGCCGTCCGGGCCTGGCCGGATTCCTCCTGCGGCTGAACGATTCTTCCGCTGGCGGAATCCGGTTCCCCCGAGGTGGTCCCTGCCGTCAGAGTCAGCGCTCATGAGACTTCTGATGCTGGGTGGTACGGAGTTCGTGGGGCGCGCGATCACCGAGGACGCGCTCGCGCGCGGCTGGGACGTGACGGTGTTCCACCGGGGGCGGCACGCGGCGCCGGACGGGGCGCGGGCCGTCCACGGGGACCGCACCACGGCCGCGGGGCTCGCGGCGCTCGCCGCCGACGGCGGCACCTGGGACGCCGTCGTCGACACCTGGTCCGGGGCGCCGCGGGCCGTCCGGGACGCGGCGCGGCTGCTCGCCGGGCGGGCCGGGCGCTACGCGTACGTCTCCAGCGCCTCCGTCTACCGCTACCCCGGTGAGGCCGGGTCCGACGAGTCCTACCCTGTCGTGGCGGGGGACCCCGACGCCGACGCCGTCGCCTACGCGGAGGACAAGCGCGGGGGTGAGCTGGCCGCCGAGGGGGCCTTCGGGGCGGAGCGGACGCTGCACGCGCGGGCCGGGCTGATCCTCGGGCCCTACGAGAACATCGGGCGGCTGCCGTGGTGGCTGAACCGGGTCGCCCGGGGCGGGGCCGTGCTCGCGCCCGGGCCCCGGGACGCCTCCGTCCAGTACGTGGACGTGCGCGATCTCGCCGCGTGGACGCTGGACGCGGTGGCCGCGGGGCTTTCCGGGCCGTACAACATCGTCTGCCCCCGAGGGCACGTCACCATGGGGGACCTGCTCGACGCGTGCGTGCGCGTGGCGGGGGCGCCCGGGGTGGAGCTGGTCTGGACCGACCCCGAGGCGGTGCTCGCCGCGGGCATCGAGCCCTGGCAGGAGCTCCCCGTGTGGCTCCCGCCCGGCGAGCTCTACGACACGATGCACGACACCAGCGCCACCAAGGCCCTGCGGGCCGGGCTGCGGTGCCGGGGTGCCCTCGACACGGTCTCCGACACGTGGGACTGGCTCCGGAGCCTCGGCGGGGTGGCACCGCAGCGGGCCGACCGGCCGGTGGTGGGGTTGGCTCCGGACAAGGAGGCGGCTGCGCTGGGCACGTGAGGTGGCCCGGCCTGGCGCCTTTCGCGGACCAGGGGCGCTGCGGTCCCGGCCTGGCCGCCCCGGCCGGGGGCCCTGCATAGGCCAGGGTGCCGTGGGGCTTGCCGGGCTGTTGCCCGGACCCGGTGCCCCTGGACGTCAACGGCGCCGTGGGCCGGGGCTGTGCCCACCCTCCCCCAAGCTCTCGACGTCGCTCGAGCAGGGGACCCCCATCGCCCTGCGACACGATTGCCCACAGCGGTTGGCGGCAGGAAGCCCATCCCACCAATAGCGGTGATGGGCCGCACGGCCGCACGGCCGGCGGCAGCGGCAGCGGCAGCGGCAGCGGCAGCGGCAGCGGCAGCGGCAGCGGCAGCGGCAGCGGCAGCGGCAGCGGCAGCGGCAGCGGCAGCGGCAGCGGGAATCTAGCCCGCAGCCGCCGACGGTGGGCACCCGCCACGGGAGACGCTCACTGGCCGGTCTAGTGGAAACGGGTGGGCGGGTGGGAGATATCCGCCGCGGTAGCGGCGGGACAGGGACAGCCCCACCCACCCCCGGCAGGGGCGAGTGGGGCGGACCCGGTTCGTGGGGGCTCAGACACGCTCCCAGGTGGGCGCCGGAGCCGGCGGTGCCGGGGTCGGGGCCTCGTGGGAGACGTGGGGAAGCCAGCGGAGGTAGCGCGGGGTGTGCCAGTTGCGCTCGCCGAGGAGGGTCATGAGGGAGGGCAGGAGGACCATGCGGACCACCGTGGCGTCGAGGAGGACGGCGACACCGAGCCCCACCCCCATCTGCTGCATGTCCTGCATGGACAGCGTGCCGAAGACGGCGAACACGGCCACCATGATCACGGCCGCACCGGTCACCGCGCCCGCGGTCCGCGTGATGCCCTCACGGATCGCGTCCCGGTTGCCGAGGCCCCGGTCCCGCGCCTCACGGATCCGGGAGACCACGAACACGTGGTAGTCCATGGACAGGCCGAACAGGACCACGAGGACGAACAGCGGCATCCAGTTCTCGATGGCGCCGACCTTCTCCGAGCCGATCAGCGAGGCGCCCCAGCCGTGCTGGAAGACGGCGGTCATGACGCCGTACGCGGCGCCCACGGACAGCAGGTTGAGGGCGATGGAGGTCACGGCGATCACCATGGACCGGAAGCTGAACAGCATCAGCAGCAGCGTGACGGCCGCGATGAACAGGAACACCGGCACGATGCCCTTGGAGAGCTGGTCGCTGAAGTCCTCGGACTCGGCCAGGTCCCCGCCGACGTACGCCTCGACTCCCCCGCTGCCCCCGTCACGTACCTCGCGTACGTCGTCACGCAGGTCCGCGAGGGCCTTCTTCGCTTCCGGTCCCGTGCCGCTGCCGGGCAGCGGTACGGCGATCTCGGCGACGTCCTGGCGTGCGTGGACGGTGACTTCGGCGCCCTTGCCCGCCTGCTGCTTCAGCGTACGGATGGTGTCGCGCGCCGGGGCGGAGGTGATGTCGTCGGCCTTGACCACGATCCGGGCGGGTGCGGGGCCGCCGGGAAACTCGTCGGTGATCTCCTTGAAGGAGACGGTGAGCGGCGCGTCCGAGCCGAACTGCTTCTCCAGGCCGAGCTGTTCGGTCTTCATGCCGAGGGCGGGCGCGGCGAGGGCGAGCAGCAGCACGGTCGCGCCGATCGCGAAGAACCTGGGCTTGGCGAGCACGGGCTTGAGGAGCGATCCGGCGACGGAGCCGCTGGCGTGGACGCCCTTCTTGGAGCGGCGGTTGAGGAAGGGGATGCGTCCCGCGTCGATGCGGTCGCCGAGCCAGGCGAGCAGCGCGGGCAGCACCGTGACGGAGCCGAGCATGGCCACGCAGACGACGAGGATGGTGGCGACGGCGAAGCCCTTGAAGAGGAGCAGGCCGGACAGGAACATGCCCGCCATGGCCACCATGACCGTCAGGCCGGACACCAGGACGGCCCGCCCGCTGGTGGCCGCGGCGATGCGCAGCGCCGTCTCGGCGTCGTGCCCCGCGGCCCGCTCGTCCCGCTCGCGCCGCAGGTAGAACAGGCAGTAGTCGACGCCGACGGCGAGGCCCATCAGGAACATCACGGAGTACGTGGTCTCGAAGATGTGCAGCTGGTGGCTGGCCAGGGAGAGCAGGCCGAAGGCGGCCACGCAGGCGGTGAGCGCGAGCCCGACGGGCAGCAGCGCGGCCACGACGGCGCCGAAGGCGACGAGGAGGATGCCGAGGGCCAGCGGTACGGCGGTGAACTCGGCCTTCTTCAGGTCGTCGGCGAGCAGGTCGTTGAGGTGCTTCTCGGAGCTGGCGTCACCGAACTGGTGGACGCTGATCCCGCGTTCCTCACCGGCGTCCTTCGCCTTGGCGACGGCGTCGAGCACCGGCTGCACCTGGTCCGCGGCGTCGTCGGACTTGCCCTTCATCTGAAAGCGCAGGAGCGCCTCCTTGCCGTCCTCGGAGGGCAGCGGCGGCTGGACCTTCTCGACCTTGCCGGTGTCGCGGAGCGCCCGGGAGAGGTCGGCCGCGGCGTCCTTCCAGCCGTCGGCGGACTTGGCGCCGACCATGACGAGCTCGCCCGCGGGCTCGTCGATCCCGGCGTCGTCGAGGATCTTCGTGGCCCTGGCCGAGTCGCCGACGCCCATCTCGTCGTCGGTGGCCGTGACGGTGCCGGTCGCACCGCCGATCACGGTGGCGAGGACCACGAACAGCAGCCAGCCGAGGATCGCCGTCTTGCGATGGTGTGCGCTCCACACCCCGAGTCGTGCCGCGAGGTTACGCCCCTTGGCGCTCATGTCCTTCGCCCCCAGTTGAGTAAGCGTGAGATAAGCCGAACTGACGTGATCCACGCTAGAAATCGGCGGCGCGCCGCCCCAGCCGCCGAGCCCCCCTGTCGGTGAAGCACAGGCCCCGGCCCGAAGGTGGTGCTGGCAACACCCCAGAGCGGGTGCCCGGACCAATGACCGGGACCGCCGCGACCAGGGAGACTGATCGAGTGCCGGACGCAGCGACCGCGTACGGGCCGTTTGAGGAGAGGGACATCATGAAGACGTCGAGGGTGCGCGAAGCACTGGTGTCGGGGGCGCGCGGCCTGTATCTGGCGATCATCTCGCTGGCCGGGTCGATCACGCTCTTCGTCCTCGCGGTGGTCTCGATCGCGCTCATCGTGCTCGGGATCGGCCTCTTCACGACGCCGGTGGTCCTCGCGGCCGTGGCCAGGTTCGCCAATCTGCGCCGGGTGCACGCGGCCGAGTGGGCGGGCATCCGCATCCCGATCCCCTACCGGCAGCCGCCCGCGAACGAGCCGCCCGGCGCCGTCGGCCAGGTCGCGCGCTGCCTGCGGATGCTGAAGGACCCGGCGACCTGGCGTGACCTGCAGTGGCTCCTGGTCGACATGACGGCGGGCTTCACCGTCGTGATCTTCGCACCGGCCCTGGTGCTCTACCCGGTGTACGGCTGGGTGCTCGCCCTCGGCGTCTGGCGGCCGATCCACGAGGCGGGCGGCGGCGAGTGGTACGGCTTCATCCACGTCACCTCGCAGATGACGGCGAACGGCGCCGCCGTCCTCGGCACGGCCCTCGGCGCGCTCGCCCTCTTCGTCAACCCGGCCATCGTGCGCGGCCACTTCCTGCTCGCCCGCACCCTGCTCGCGCCCACCGCCTCGATGCGCGAGCGCGAGCTGGCGCTGCGCGTGGACCGCCTGGAGGAGACCCGGCACGACGCGGTGGACACCTCCGCCGCCGAGCTGCGCCGCATCGAGCGCGATCTGCACGACGGCGCGCAGGCCCGCCTGGTCGCCATGGGCATGGACCTCGGCACCATCGAGGCGCTGGTGGAGAAGGACCCGGCGAAGGCCAAGGAGATGCTCGCCAAGGCCCGCCAGAACTCCGGCGAGGCGCTGACCGAGCTGCGCGACCTGGTCCGCGGCATCCACCCGCCGGTGCTCGCCGAGCGCGGCCTCGGCGACGCGGTGAAGGCGCTCGCGCTGCGGCTCCCGCTGGACACGGAGGTCGACGTGGAGCTGCCGGGCCGCCTGGAGGAGCCGGTGGAGGCGGCGGCGTACTTCGCGGTGAGCGAGACCCTGACGAACGCGGTGAAGTACGCGCAGGCGGAGCGCGTCTGGGTGGACGTGCACCACGCCGACGGGATGCTGCGCATCGCGATCACGGACAACGGCAAGGGCGGGGCGGAGATCGGCGCCGGGTCGGGGCTGAGCGGGATCGAACGGCGACTCGGTACATTCGACGGCGTACTGGCCGTCAGCAGCCCCGTTGGCGGTCCGACCATGGTGACCATGGAGATCCCTTGCGAGTTGTCCTAGCCGAAGATCTCTTCCTGCTGCGCGACGGTCTCGTGCGGATGCTGGAGGCATTCGACTTCGAGATCGCGGCGGCCGTCGAGACCGGGCCGGAGCTGACCAAGGCCCTCGCGGAGCTGCAGCCGGACGTCGCGGTCGTCGACGTCCGGCTGCCGCCTTCGCACACGGACGAGGGCCTGCAGTGCGCGCTCGCGGCACGGCGGGCCCGCCCCGGTCTGCCGGTGCTCGTGCTCTCGCAGCACGTGGAGCAGTTGTACGCGCGCGAGCTCCTCGCCGACGGAAACGGCGGGGTCGGCTATCTCCTCAAGGACCGGGTCTTCGACGCGGAGCAGTTCGTGGACGCGGTGCGCCGGGTCGCCGCGGGCGGCACGGCCATGGACCCGACGGTCATCCAGCAGCTCCTTTCGCGGCGCGCCAGCGACCAGCCGCTCGGCGCGCTCACCCCGCGCGAGCGCGAGGTCCTCGAACTGATGGCGCAGGGCCGGTCCAATGCCGCGATCGCGGGGCAGCTCGTGGTGACGGAGCGGGCCATCGCCAAACACACCTCAAACATTTTCGCGAAGCTGGACCTGCCGGTGTCGGACGACGACAACCGCCGTGTCCTCGCGGTTCTCGCCTATCTCGATCAAGGGCGCTGATACGTACGGGAGTTCGCGCCGAGAATTTCCCGGCGGGCTTTGAACACGGCGGACCGCCGATGCGTACGTAGCCCCATGGGACGCACCTCACGACGCACGTCACGAAAACGATCAAAACTGGCCGGGCGGGCGATCGCCGCGTCGGCGGCGCTCATCCTGGGCGGCGGCGGACTTGTCGCGGTGAATGTCTACGCGAACGCCGAGGACGGCGGGGGTCCGCCGCCGGAAAGCCAGGTACAGAACCAGGCCCAGGGCGGGGATCAGCAGGCGAGCACCATCAGCTGCCCCGACGTCGGCAATCAGCTCCCGGAGGTTCCCGAGGGCGCGCGCGCCGAGGTCGACCGCGAACTCGCCACGCTCGACAGCCAGATCACCGACGCCTACGCGCGGTTCGCCGAGGCCGAGGACAAGAATTCCGTGCTCGGCCCGCTGGAGGAGCAGCGGCGCCCGACCATCGAGAACATCCGGTCCGCGATCGACCGGGGCGGCCAGGCGCCCGAGAACCTGGACGGCATGGCGCCGTGCACCCTGCGCGCCGACGACGACGGCCGCGGCCAACAGGGCGGTGACCAGGGGCAGGGCGGCAACGGCGGTGACCAGGGGCAGGACGGCGGCCAGGAGCAGGGCCAGAACCAGGGTCAGGGTCAGGGCGACGGTCAAGGCGGCGATCAGGGCGACGGGCAGGGCGGGGACCAAGGCCAGGGTCAGGGTCAGGGCCAGGCGGGCAACGGTCCCGAGGCCGGTGACTTCGTCGACATCCAGTCGGTCCGCCCCAATGTCCAAAAGCCGCGCAAACAACGCGGCGCGTCACGCGGCACCTTCACCACGAATTGCGGAACCAACGAGAACGGAAAGTTCAATCCGGACAATGTCATCGTCGCGCCCGGCGTGAGCAATGGCGCCCACCATATGCACGACTACGTCGGAAATCAGGAGACGGATGCCTTCTCCGGTGACGACGACCTCGCGAACGGTGACACCAGTTGCCGCAATCGGGGCGACAAGTCCACGTATTACTGGCCGGTCCTCCGACTGCAGAACGGAAACGACGAGAACGACGCCGACGCGGACGGCGGCGGCCGGGACAAGAACGTCGGCGAGATCCAGACGCCGGACCAGGTCACGCTGAAGTTCGTCGGCAGTCCGGTCGGCAAGGTGACCGCGATGCCGCGTTTCCTGCGCATCATCACCGGTGACGCCAAGGCCTTCACCAATGGTGACGCCAACGCCAACGCGTCCTGGAGCTGCACCGGATTCGAGAACCGGCAGCTGAAGGACAAATATCCGATCTGCCCCGAGGGCAGCAAGGTCGTGCGCACCTTCAACTTCCAGAGCTGCTGGGACGGCCAGAACACCGACAGCGCCAACCACCGCACCCACGTCGCGTTCGCCGACCAGCGCAGCGGCCGCTGCCCGCAGGGCTTCCGCGCCATCCCGCAGCTCGTGCAGCGCGTCGTGTACGACGTGCCGCCGGGGCCCGGCTTCGCCGTCGACTCCTTCCCCGAGCAACTGCACAAGCCCATCACCGACCACGGCGACTTCATCAACGTGTTCGACGAGCGGCTGATGCAGCGCGTCGCCAAGTGCATCAACGGCAACCGCCGCTGCGCATAGCGGCACCTCCGGGGCACCCGCCCCGCCCAGAACTGCTGCGCGGTCGGCTCCGCGCGGTGCCGGTGGAACCGTGCCCCACGTGCCCAGGGCCCGGTCCTCGCTCCCCCCACCACCCTCCCTCACGGCGAGTGGTGCGAGGCCCGTTCCACCGTCCCGCCGAGCCGGCCGCGCAGCGCTCCGACCACGGCCGGGTCCCCGACGGCGACCCACTTCCTGCCGACGAGATACGTACCGCCGTAGTCCTTGGCCGCGTTCAGCCAGTCGCGCTCGCCGCGGTCGGTGGCGAAGGTCGCGAGGACGAAACGGCCGTCCTCGTTCTGGCACTTGGCCTGGCGCAGCTCGTCGGCGTTCGTCTGGATGTCGGGCGCGCACTCGGCCTTCGCCGCCAGCTGCTCCAGGGTTCCGGTGGCCGTCCTCGGCGCCGCGTCCGCAGCGCCCCCGCCACCGTTGCCGTCGTCGGAGCCCGCGGCGAGACCCGCCGCGATCACCAGGCCGAGCGTCGTGGCCGAAAGCGCTCCCGCGGCCCACACCATCTTCCTCATCGCTTCCTCCTGTCCCGTCCGGCGATGCGAACTCGCCTTCTCCGTAAGCACCGTTGAGCGCTGAAGGCCGCCCGGATACCGTGCGCCGCAGTCATCGACGCAGGGGGTACACATGTACGGACCGTCGCGACGCACCATGCTCGGCACCGTCGGCGCCATCGGCCTGACGGGGCTCGGAAACCTGGGGACCGCCGTCGGCGCCCCGGCTCCGGCCCGCGCGGCCGAGGGGCCCGCCGCGGGCCCCGCCCTCGATACGGATTCCGCGCGCTCCGTGCTCAATCGGCGACTCCCGCACCACGCGGACCAGTTCAGGCTGAGACTCGTCCCGGCTCAGGACGGCCGGGACCACTTCCGCGTGACCGGCGCGACAGGCCGCATCGAGGTGGCGGGCACCACTCCCGCCGTGCTGCTCACCGGCGTCCACTGGTACCTGAAGTACGTGTGCGACGCGCACATCGCCTGGAACGGCGACCAGCTCGACCTGCCGCGGCGCCTGCCCGCCCCGGCCCGCCCGCTGACCCGCGCCACCGCGCTGCGCCACCGCTTCGCCCTCAACGACACCAACGACGGCTACACCGCCCCGTACGCCGACTGGCCGTACTGGGAGCGCATGATCGACGTCCTCGCGCTGCACGGCTGCAACGAGGTGCTCACCATCGCGGGCACCGAAGCCGTCTACCACCGCCTCCTGAAGGACTTCCACTACACCGACGCCGAGTCTCGCGCCTGGCTGCCCGCGCCCTCGCACCAGCCGTGGTGGCTCCTGCAGAACCTCTCCGGGTACGGCGGCCCCCTCTCCCCCGAGATCATCCAGCGGCGCGTGGACCTGGGCCGCAGGATCGTCGACCGGCTGCGCGAGCTCGGCATGGCGCCGGTCCTCCCCGGCTACTACGGGCACGTCCCCGACGGCTTCGTGGCGCGCAACGGCGGTGACGCGCGGGTCGTGCCGCAGGGCATCTGGCACGGCTTCAAGCGCCCCGACTGGCTCGACCCGCGCACCGACGCCTTCGCGCGGGTCGCCGCGTCCTTCTACCGCCACCAGCGCGAACTCTTCGGCGCGGCCGAGCACTTCAAGATGGACCTGCTGCACGAGGGCGGCACCGCGGGCGACGTGCCCGTGCCGGACGCCGCCAAGGGCGTCGAGCGGGCCCTGCGGACCGCGCACCCCGGCGCGACCTGGGTGATCCTCGGCTGGCAGGAGAACCCGCTGCCCGCGCTCCTCGACGCCGTCGACCGCGAGAAGATGCTGATCGTCGACGGCGTCTCCGACCGCTACCAGAACGTCAGCGACCGCGAGAAGGACTGGGGCGGCACGCCCTACGCCTTCGGTTCGATCCCCAACTTCGGCGGCCGCTCCACCATCGGCGCCCGTACGCACCTGTGGCAGGAGAGATTCTTCGCCTGGCGCGACAAGCCGGACAGCGCGCTCGTGGGCACCGCGTACATGCCGGAGGCCACCGACCGCGACCCCGCCGCCTTCGAGCTGTTCTCCGAACTGGCCTGGATGGACGACGAGGTGGACCGGGCCGACTGGTTCGCCGCGTACGCCGACTTCCGCTACGGCGGCCGCGACAGCCGGGCCCGCGCCGCCTGGCGGGCCCTGCACGACACCGCGTACCAGCACCGGGCCGTCGAGCGCAGCGACCCGCACGACTCGCTCTTCGCCGCCCGCCCCGACCTCGCCGCGAACCGCGCCGCCGAGTACGCGCCGCGCGCCCTCACCTACGACCCCGGCCGCTTCGACGCCGCCCTCACCGGGCTCCTCGGCGTCGCCGGCGGACTGCGGCGCAGCGCCGCCTACAAGCACGACCTCGTCGACGTCGCCCGCCAGGCCCTGGCCCACCGCAGCCGCCAGCTCCTGCCCCAGCTCAAGACCGCGTACGCGCGCAAGGACCAGGACACCTTCCGCGCCCTGTCGAACCTGTGGCTGCGCCTCATGCGGCTCTCCGACGACGTCACGGGGACGCATCCGGCCTTCCTGCTCGGCCCCTGGGTCGAGGACGCCCGGCGCCTCGCCACCAACGACACCGAACGCGCCGAGTTCGAACGCACCGCGAAGGTCCTCATCACCGTCTGGGGCGACCGGCCCACCTCCGACCCCGGCAACCTCCACGACTACGGCAACCGCGAATGGCACGGCCTCACCGGCGACTTCTACCTGCCGCGCTGGCAGAAGTGGCTCGACGAACTCGCCGACGCGCTCGCCGCCGGGCGCGCGCCCACGCCCGTCGACTGGTTCGGGGCCGTGGAGGAGCCGTGGACGCGGACCCGCAAGGACTATCCGCTGCGGCCCGTCGGCGACGCCCACCGCACCGCCGCCCGCGTCCACGACGTCCTCGCCCGCGCCCCCTACCAGGGCTCCCTGGAAGTCACCGCGGTGCCGCCCTCGTTCCCGCCCGGCGGGCACGCGCGCGTCACCGCCCTCTTCCGCAACGTCAACGGGCTGCGCGCCACCGGCCGCGTCGACTTCACCCTCACCGGACTCGACGCCGAACCCGACGGGCCGACGTCCCTGCCCCGGGTGCCCGCCGGGGGCAGCGGCACCGTCGCCTGGCGCGCCGACGCCCCCGACACCCCCCTCGACCGGCCGCTGCGCCCCCTCCCCTACACCCTCACCGCCCGCTACGGGCCGCAGGGCGAGAAGCGGGTGCCCGCCGTCCACGAAGGGACCCTCTTCGTCGCCGGGCCCCTCGGTCCCGGCTGGGAGACCTACACCAACAGCGGGGCCGTCTTCGGGGAGCTCGACGGGCGGTACGCCATCGACGGGGGCGGGGCCGATCTGTGGCGGGGCACCAGTGAGTTCGGCACCCTCTACCGGCCAGGAGCCCTGCGCGACGGGGTGACCGTCACCCTCCGCGTCGACTCCCAGGCCGTCACCGGGCCCTGGGCCCGCGCCGGCATCATCGCCCGCAACTCCCTCTCCACCCCCGGCTCCCCCGGCTTCCTCAACCTCGCCGTCACCCCCGCCAACGGCGTCGTCCTCTCCTACGACACCACCGGCGACGGCACCCTCGACACCTACCAGCGCGTCACCGGCGTCAAGGCGCCCGTCCTCCTCCGTCTCTCCCGCACCGGAGGGACCTTCACCGGCGCCCTCTCCACCGACTCCGGCGCCACCTGGCGCACCGTCGCCACGGTCCCCGTCCCCGGGGTGGGGTCCACCCAGGACGTGGGGATGTTCATGACGGCTACGCACGGCGGGGCGGGGGGCCGGGGCACGGCGGAATTCAGCAACTGGCAACTGCCCTGACCCACGCGGGGCGCCCCAGTCCCACCCCTTCCCGAAACCGGGGCTCCGCCCCTGGACCCCGGGGGTGGGTGTCCCGTTGCCCTGGGACGGGGCACCCCCGAATCGGCGCTCCGCGCCTCGTCCTCAAACGCCGGACGGGCTGAAAACCACTTCACCGAGGCGGGCCGAAGGCGCACCGAGCAGACAGTGCGGACCACCTTGTCCGAAGCAATGGCGGGGGCGGGTGGGTGGGAGAAAGCCCGTCCGGCGATTGAGGACGAGCGCGGAGCGCGATCCGGGGGTGACCCTCTCGGGGCTGATGGTGCCGGGCTGTTGGGCTGCCGGTGCGAGGTTGGGCGGGTGGGTGGGAGAGAGCCCGTCCGGCGTTTGAGGACCAGGCGCGGAGCGCCGAGAATTCGGGGTGCCGTCGGCCCACCCGCGTGCCAGAGTGTGGCGATGGACGCAGACTGGGAGAAGCGCATGGCCTCCGCGTGGGGCGAGTTCGACGCGTACGGGGAGGAGCGGGCCGGGGAGTTCAGGGAGCGGATCGACGAACTGGTCGCGGAGTTGCCGGAGGACAGCGCCCGGGGCCCGTTCGAACGGGCCTGCGCCTTCGACTCGACCGGCCACTCGGACAAGGCGGTCCCCCTGTACCAGGAGGCCCTGACCCGCGGCATCGAGGGCTACCAAAGACGCCGCACAGTGATCCAAATGGCCAGCTCCCTGCGGAACACGGGCCGCGTCGAGGAGGGCATCGCCCTGCTCACCCCGGAACTGGACGCGGAGCACGACGAGTTGGACGACGCCGTACGCGCCACCCTGGCCCTGTGCCTGATCGACGCGGACCGGGGCCGCGAGGCCGTCTCCCTGGCGGTGGGCGCCCTCGCCCCCCATCTCCCGCGCTACCAGCGCTCGATGGCGAACTACGCACGCCTCCTGGTCGAGCCCGAGTGACCCCACGCACCCCCGCCGAAGGCCCCGCGCCGACCAGCGTGAAGTGACCGCCGGACGATTCGCTCGTTCTGCTGAACGTGTCGTCATCGCAGTCCACGAAAGCCGCCTCCCCGAGCGGCCCCGCATCACCCGTCGTCGACGTGGAGCAGGCCGAGGCCGCCCTCGTCGAGCACTACCCGCGCCTGGTCCGCCTCGCCTACCTGGTGCTGCCCCCGGCCCTCGGCCGCAACCGCCGCGTCCTGACCGCGCACGCCCTGGTCCAGCGGGCGCTCCCCCGCGGCCGCGCCAGCGCCCCGGCGGTCCCCGACCAGCGCAGGCAGGCGGGCCGGGGCACCGACCCCGGCTACGCCTACGTCCGCTGCCAAGTGCTGCGCGCCGCGCTGGACGCCGGGCTGCCGCTGCGACGGCGGGCCTGGCCCAAGCGGGCCCAACTGCCCCCGCTGCTGCCGCAGGTGTGGGGCCTCAGGCTGTTCCCACGCTCCGGCGGCGCCGACGAACTCGCCCTGGACCAGCGGCTCGCCGCCCTGTCCGGGCCCGCCCGCGCCGCGTACGTCCTGCGCGGGCTCGAACGGCTCACGGACGACGAGACGCGGCGGATCCTCGACGCGGTCGGCGTCGACACCGACCCGGACTCCGAGGAGGCCGACGGCATCGCCGCCGCGCTCGCCGAGGTCGGCGCCGACGGCCCGCCCGGCGGCCGGGGCCCGGCCGCGCTCCTGGAGTCCCCCGAGTTCGACCCGTGCTCCCTGCAGGCCCGGCCCACCGATCTGATGCGCCGCCGCCAGCACCTGAAGGCCGCCGCCGTCGCGGCCGTCGCCGCCCTCGTGTGCGGGGCGCTGCTCGGCATGCCCGGCGACGGCTGGGGCCCGGACGGCGCCGCCGCGCCCCCGTACGCGAAGAACCCCGCCGCCGAGGCCGCCCTCGACCCCGGGCGGCTCACCCGGGCCGCGCCCGCCGCCTGGAAGCAGTCCGCGCGCACCGACTTCTCCGTATGGCCCGCGCGCGGCGAACTCACCGACGACAAGGCACTGTTGCGGCGCGCCCTCGCCGTATGGGCGCGGCCCGGCGAGACCGTGCAGGTGTCCGCGACGCCGGGCACCGCGTCGGGGGCGCCGCCCGGGCCCCCGCAACTGCTGTTCGCGGGGCCCGTCGACGGGGCCCGTGTGGTGCTCCTGTACGACGGGCTGCGCGTCGTGCGGTACGCCGAGCCGCAGGACGGGACCGGTGGCGCCGCGCTCGACTTCGCCCGCGTGGACGGCGCGGAGGCCGGTGACTCCGGGGCCGTCGTCGTGGGTCGCGCCGACGGCAACGTCCGCTATCTGACGGCGCCGTGGGTGCGTACGGCCGTCGTACGCGATCTCCTCAAGCCCGATGCCGCCGTCACGGCGCTGCGGCGCTCCGCCGACGGGGTCACCGACCCCTTCGGCAGTCCCGCCCTCGCCCGCGAGTGCCGGTCCTGGAACGCCCTTCAGCTCCGCGACCACACCGGGGCGTCCCGGCTCGCCACCGACCTCGGTGAGCTGACGCCCGCGCGCCTCACCGCGGGGCGGCCCGACGCGCCCCGTGAGGCCGCGCCCCAGGACTGGGCGCGGACCGCCTGCTCCCTCGCCGCGGCCCGGTCGCACGGGGTGCGGGTCGTGAACTCCTGGCAGTACGCCCGGCAGGCGCTGCCCGATGGCAGCGGGGGTGCGGCGTGGGTGTGCACCCGGGCCGAGACCTGGCGTGGTGGGGGTGGGCGGGTGCTCGCCCAGTTCCTCGCGCCCGGGGGCGGGGCGGGGGCTGTTGCCGCCAAGGCCGAAGGGGGGCCTGACTGTGGGGTGCGGGAGCCGCGGGTGCTGGCCGGGGTGTTGTGGAAGTCCCCTGCGGGGGGCTGGTATCTGCTCGCCGCCGGCAGCAAGGACGTGTCCTCCGTGGCCGTGTCCGGCGGTGAGCGCGTCTCCGGCAACGTCCTCGCCGCACCCACCCGTCAGGGCACCCGCCCCACGGTGACGGGCACCCTGCCCGACGGCACGAAACTCCCCACCCTGCGCTGACCCCGATCGCCGCTCCGCGCCTCGTCCTCAAACGCCGGACAGGCTTTTCTCCCACCCACCCGCCCAAACTCGCACCAACAGACCAACAGCCCGGCACCATCAGCCCCGAAACACCTGGCCCACAGCACCGCTCCGGCCCGCCCCGGGGAAGTTTTCAGCCCGTCCGGCGTTTGAGGACGAGGCCGCAGGCCGACCGGGGGCGGACCGTCCCACCCACACGGGAGACCCACCCCCGGGGTCCAGGGGCGGAGCCCCGGGATCGGGAAGGGGCGGGATTGGGGAAAGTCGCCGCACACACCTGTACCACCCCAGCTACCCACCAGTACATTGACGCCATGTCTAATACGAGGGCCCGGCTCCCGCAGCCCGTCGCCTCCGAGCACATAGCGCTCAAGGCACGCAACGTCTCCTTCTCCTGGGAGAGCACCCCGCTCCACTGGCTCCCGGGGGACCCCTTCACGACGCACACGATCAACGTGCTGCACCTCCTGCTCCCGGCAGGCGAACGCTGGTTCGTGCACGTGTACAAGCAGGTGCTCCCGCTCATCCGCGACGAGCGGCTGCGCGAGGACGTCATCGGGTTCATCGGCCAGGAGGCCATGCACTCACAGGCCCACGACGAAGTCCTGCCGCACCTGCGGGAGCAGGGCCTCGACCCCACCCCGTACACCGCCCAGGTCGACTGGCTCTTCGAGAAGCTGCTCGGCGACCGCACCCTGCCGCCGGGCAAACCCCGGCAGTGGTGGCTGATGGAGCGCGTCGCGATGATCTCGGCGATCGAGCACTACACCGCGTTCCTGGGCGACTGGGTGCTCAACGCACAGGAGTTGGACCGACGCGGGGCCGATCCGACGATGCTGGACCTGCTGCGCTGGCACGGCGCGGAGGAGGTCGAGCACCGGGCGGTCGCCTTCGACCTGTTCATGCACGTCGACGGGAGCTACCGCCGCCGCGCCCGCACCTGGGCCACCGCCTTCACCGCGCTGGTGTTCCTGTGGCAGCGCGGCGCCCGGTTCTTCATGGAGAACGACCCGACGCTCGTCGACGGCAAGGCCTCCTTCCGGGACTTCCACCGCAGCGGCCGGGCCGGCACCCTGCCCACCACCGGCGACATGATCCGCTCCATCCCGCGCTATCTGAGCCGCGCCTACCACCCCTCGCAGGAGGGCAGCACCGAGCAGGCCGTCGCCTACCTCGCCTCGTCCCCCGCGGCCACCGCCGCCGAGGCCCGCGCGAACGGGGCCGCCTGACATGCCGCTGCCCCTGCCCCGCACCACCCGCGCCGTGATCGTCGCGACCGGCGCCGCCCTCCTCGCCCGCCGCGCCCTGCGCCGCCGCATCGGGGCCTCCCCGCTGTGGCCGCTGCCCGCCCTGGAGGAGCCCGTCTCCGGGCAGCCGCGTTCGCGGGCGCTGCGGCTGCGCGTCGCCCGGCACGAGCGGGTCGCCGACGGCGTCGTACAACTGCGCCTGGAGGGCGGGCACATGGCCGAGCTGCCCGCCTGGGAGCCCGGCGCACATCTGGATCTCGTACTGCCTTCGGGTCTCGTGCGGCAGTACTCGCTGTGCGGGGATCCCGAGGACTCGTCCTCGTACACCGTGGCCACGCGGCTCATCGGGGCGGACGAGGGCGGCCGCGGCGGGTCCCGCGAGGTGCACGAGGCGCTGCGCGAGGGGGTGGAGGTGGAGGTGCGCGGGCCGCGCAACCGGTTCCCGCTCCTCGACGGCGCCGCGTCGTACGCCTTCGTCGCGGGCGGGATCGGGATCACACCGATCCTCGCCATGGTGCGGGCCGTGGAGGCGGCGGGTGCCGACTGGCGGCTGCTGTACTGCGGGCGGAGCCGGGCCTCGATGCCCTTCCTGGAGGAGCTGGAGAAGCTGGGCGGGCCGGGCGGCCGGGTGGTCGTCGTCGCCGAGGACGAGAGCGGGCGGCCCGATGTGGGGGGCTTCCTCGGGCAGGGCGCGGCGGGTGCCGTGTACGTGTGCGGGCCCGAGGGGCTCATGGACGCCGTCGCCGGGGTGCTGCCCGAGGGGTGCGCGCTGCACCTGGAGCGGTTCGCGCCCGCCGCGGCCGCGGGCGGCGAGAGCGCCTTCGAGGTCGAACTGCGGCGCAGCGGCCGCACGGTGACCGTGGGCGCGGACACCACGGTGCTCGCGGCCGTCCGCGCCGAGCTGCCCGACACTCCGTACTCCTGCGAGCAGGGGTTCTGCGGGACCTGCCAACACCGGGTCCTGGAGGGCGAGATCGACCACCGCGACGAGCTGCTCACCGACGGCGAGCGCGGGGACTCGATGCTGATCTGCGTGTCGCGGGCGCGCGGTACGCGGCTCGTACTCGACGCCTAGCGGCGCGGCGGACACGGCTGGGGCGCAGCTGGGGCACCGGTCCCGGGCGAACAGGCGGAGCGGGGGCGTCCGTTCGCGGCCGGATCACATCGGTAGAGTGTTCGCATGACTACCGGGATGCGCCGCAGGATGGGTGTCGAGGAGCGGCGGCAGCAACTGATCGGGGTCGCCCTCGAACTGTTCAGCAACCGCTCGCCCGACGACGTCTCCATCGACGAGATAGCGTCGGCCGCGGGCATCTCACGCCCGCTCGTGTACCACTACTTCCCCGGCAAGCTCAGCCTGTACGAGGCGGCGCTCAAGCGGGCCGCCGACGAGCTGGCCGAGCGGTTCGTCGAACCGCACGAGGGGCCGCTGGGGGCGCGGCTGCTGCGCGTGACGGGACGTTTCCTCGGCTTCGTCGACGAGCACGGGCCGGGTTTCTCCGCGCTGATGCGCGGCGGCCCCGCGGTGGGCTCGTCGACGACGAACGCGCTCATCGACTCGGTGCGGCAGGCCGCGTACGACCAGATCCTCGCGCACCTCGGCGTCACGGCGCCGCCCGCCCGGCTCGAACTGGTGGTGCGCTCCTGGATCTCCCTCGCCGAGTCCACGGCACTGATCTGGTTGGACGGCCGCCGCATTCCGCGCGCCGAGCTCGAGCTCCAACTCGTCCATGACTTCGCGGCGTTGGCGGCGGTGAGCGCCGCCTACGACGACGAGATGGCGCTGCTGCTCGGCGGCATCCTCGCGGACGAGCCCGCCGACGGGCCGTTCGCGGACCTGCTCGGCCGGCTCGCCGCGCTGGCGCCGCGCGCGGTGCTTCCGTAGCCCGGCGGGGGCCGGTCGCGCCCGGCGGGCGGTCGGTGCCTCAGGCGTCCGTCGCCTTGCGGTAGGAGGCGTCGAGGTCGCGCACCTCCGCCGAGACGTGCACCACGCGCCCCGCCACGGGCTTGAGATGGCGGCGTACGAGTTCGACCGTCGCGTCCGTCACGCGCGCCCTGACCTCGGCCGTGCGGCCGGGGAGCAGACCGATCAGCACGTGCACCACCGCGTGCCCGTCCTCGTCGCCGCCCACGACGGTCTCCTCCGTCCGCACGAAGCGGGTCTTGCAGGCCTCCAGGGTGGCGGCCGTCTCCTCGACGAGCAGCGGGTGCAGCGCGAGCGCGAGGCCCCGCCGGTCGAAGGAGTCCGCGAGCGGCTCGGAGTAGTCGACGGTGATCTGCGGCATGGGTGCTCTCTCCGGCGTGCGTACGGATACGGGTATGTGTTGATCACCCTGTCTCCGTACGGGCCCGTGGCGCAAGGCGGACCGGGCCCCGCACGGCTCGCTACGCGCCGACGGTCGGGGCGGTCAGGCGCAGTGCCAACAGTGCGATGTCGTCGTCCCGTTCGCGGCCGAAGCTCTCCAGGAGCGTGTCGCACAGGGCGGTCACGCCGGGCGGGGCGGCGGCGGCCGCCAGGCGCAGGTGCTCCATGGACACGGCGAGGTCCGTGCCGCGGGTCTCGATGAGTCCGTCGGTGACCATCAGCATGCGGTCGCCGGGGGCGAGCCGGGTCTCCACGGGCGGCGGCCGGTCGAGGCCGAGGCCGAGCAGCGGGCCGTTCGCCTTGATGTAGGCGGCGGGGCCCGCGTCGCTCACGACGAGCGGCGGGATGTGCCCCGCGTTCGCGACGCGGGTGCGGCCCGTGGGCGGGTCGACGAGGGTCAGGCACATGGTGGCGGTGACGTCGGGGTGGTAGCGCTGGAGCATCCGGTCGAGGCGGGTGGCGAGGCGGGCGGGGTCGGGGTCCTCGACGCAGTACGCGCGCAGGGCGTGGCGCAGTTCCACCATCACCGTGGCCGCGTCGAGGGAGTGGCCGACGACGTCGCCGATGCCGGTGAGCACCCCGGCGGGGGTGGGCAGCGCCGCGTAGAAGTCGCCGCCGATCTCCGCCTGCCGGGACGCGGGTTCGTAGCGGACGACGATCTCGGTGCCCGGCAGGTCGGGCAGCGCGCTGGGCAGGAAGCTGTGCTGGAGGGTCAGCGCGATGTGGCGTTCCTTCTCGTACATGAGCAGCCGTTCCGCGACGCGGGCCGTGGCGTGCGCGAGGCGGCCGAGGTCGGGCGCGGAGTCCTGGGCGTACGCGGCGGTGGCCAGGCACACCGGCGCGCGGTCCTCGCGGGTGCGGGCGAGGGCGAGCAGCGCCCCCTCCCCTGGCGCGGAGAGCCCGGCGGCCGCCGCCGCGCCGCCGTCCGACCAGCGGGCCGGATACCCCTTGCACGCCTGGTCCAAGAGCCCCTCGCCGCGGCTCGCCGTGAACTGCGAGGGCTCCCGCGCCACCCCCACGAACCCCGCGGGCCACATCGGCCCGGGCACGGTCGTGGTGTGGACGCCGCTCCGGCCGGACATCAGGCGCCACATCAGGTGGGCGGCGCTCTCGTGCGCGTCGGCGCCGGGCGGCGGTGCGACGGTGCGGCGCTGGGAGCGGCCGCAGTGGATCTCGCCCTCCTCGCCGAGGACGAAGGCCGCTGCGGGGGCGTCGGAGAGGGCGGACGCTCCGGTCGCCGCCGCGTCCACCAGCTCGCGCACCGTGCTCGCGGACTGCACGTCGAGGACGGCCTCGGCGAGGCGGCTGAGGCGGCCCGCCCGGGTCTGGGCGGCGCTGCGGTGCCGGGCGCCGCGGGCGGCGGCGCGGACGACGGCGGCGATCTCCTCCGGTTCGGCGGGCACGGTCAGATAGGACTCGCCGCCCGCGTCGAGGCCGCGGCAGCGGTCCGCGGAGCCGTGCGCGGCGGCGGAGAAGTGCACGACGGGCAGGGACGCGGTCGTCGGGGACGCCTTCAGGCGGCGGCACAGGTCGTAGCCGCTCATGTCGGGCAGGCCCACGTCGACGAGGGCCACGTCGGGCAGTTCGCCCGCGCGCAGCCGCACGTCGAGTTCGGTCAGCGCCTCCCCCGCGCTCGCGGCCAGGACGACCCGGTGGCCCGCGCGGCGCAGCACCGCGCCCAGCGCGTACCGGCTCGCGGCCACGTCGTCGACGACCAGGACCGTGGTGACCACAGACCCGGCCTCCCCTTTTTCACCTTTTACTGCTTTGTCCCTGACGCCCACGTGGACATCCCCCAGGAGCGGTGGACGGTAACAAGCCCTTTTGGGGCCTGCCTGTCCACGCTAGCGCTCTAACACACCACCGGGGAGTACGTGGCCACGGTACGACCTGGAACGGTGGAGATCACCCGACCCGGCACGGCCGCGCCGGGCCTGGCGCTAAGATCCGCCCTCTCCCGGGCGAGGTCCGCCCGGCGTTCGTGACCTTCGCCTCGCGCGGCACGTTCATCCCAGTGCCCGGATCCGTCGGGGCGACACTGTGGGGAACGGCAGGGAATCCCCGTACCGGCAAGGGACTTCATGACCCAGCACATCACCGACGCCACCAGCACCGTCACCACCACCGACGGCGTCCGCGCCGCCCGCCTCGGCTGGTGGCACGACGCCGTCATCTACCAGGTCTACCCGCGCAGCTTCGCCGACGCCGACGGCGACGGCATGGGCGACCTGCCGGGCGTGACAGCGCGTCTGCCGCACCTCAGGGACCTCGGCGTGGACGCCGTCTGGCTGTCGCCGTTCTATGCCTCGCCGCAGGCCGACGCCGGGTACGACGTCGCCGACTACCGCGTGGTCGACCCCGTCTTCGGCACCCTCGCCGACGCCGACGAACTGGTGCGCCGGGCCCATGAGCTGGGCCTGCGGGTGATCGTCGACATCGTCCCCAACCACTGCTCGGACGAGCACGAGTGGTTCCGCGCGGCCCTGGCCGACGGCCCCGCGTCGCCGCTGCGGGAGCGCTTCCACTTCCACCCCGGCAAGGGCTCCGACGGCGAACTGCCGCCCAACGACTGGGAGTCCGTCTTCGGCGGCCCGGCCTGGACCCGCACCACCGACCCCGACGGCACCCCCGGCGACTGGTACCTGCACCTGTTCGCGCCCGAGCAGCCCGACTTCAACTGGGAACACCCCGCCGTACGCGACGAGTTCCGCTCCATCCTGCGCTTCTGGCTCGACCTCGGCGTGGACGGCTTCCGCGTGGACGTCGCCCACGGCCTGATCAAGGCGCCGGGCCTGCCGGACGTCGGCCACGGCGAGCAGGTCAAGCTCCTGGGCGCCGCGCCCGTGCCGTACTTCGACCAGGACGGCGTGCACGAGATCTACCGGGACTGGCGGAAGCTGCTCGACGGCTACGACGGCGAGCGCGTCGCCGTCGCCGAGGCGTGGACGCCGACCGTGGAGCGCAGCGCGCTGTACCTGCGCCCCGACGAGCTGCACCAGGCCTTCAACTTCGCGTATCTGACGACGGGCTGGGACGCGGCCGCGCTGCGCGCCGTCGTCGACCGCTCCCTGGACGCGATGAACTCCGTGGCCGCGCCCGCGACGTGGGTGCTCTCCAACCACGACGTGGTGCGGCACACCACGCGCTTCGCCGACGGCGACCCGGCCAGGGGGCTGCGCCGAGCCCGCGCCGCCACGCTCCTGATGCTGGCGCTGCCCGGCTCGGCGTACCTCTACCAGGGCGAGGAACTGGGCCTGCCCGAGGTGACGGACCTGCCCGACGAGGTGCGCCAGGACCCGGCGTTCTTCCGCGGCGCCGGGCAGAACGGGCAGGAGGGGGCGGAAGGACAGGAGGGACAGGAAGGGCGGCAGGGCTCCGGGCAGGAGGGCACGCGGGACGGGTGCCGGGTGCCGCTGCCGTGGTCCGGCGCGCGGCCGCCGTTCGGGTTCGGGCCCGTCGCGGGCGGCCCGAGCTGGCTGCCGCAGCCCGCGGGGTGGGCGGACCTCACGGTCGCGGCGCAGAAGGGCGATCCGGCCTCGACCCTGGAGCTGTACCGGGCGGCGCTCGCGCTGCGCCGCGCGCACCCGGCGCTCGGCGCGGGCCGGGACGTGGAGTGGGGGGAGGCGCCCGAGGGCGTGCTCGTGTTCCGCAGGACCGCCGCGGGCCGCACCCTCGTCGTGACGACGAACCTCACCGACCGCCCTGTCACGCTTCCCGCCCCCGGCACCCCGCTGCTGTGCAGCCTCAACTCGCGCGTCCCGGCGGCCGACTTGGGCGAACCCGGCACCGACGCCGTGCTCCCGCCGGACACCACGGTCTGGTGGGAGCGGTGAGACCCGACCGGTGGGCAGCGTGAGGGACGACCGGTACAGTCCAACCCTGTGACCGCGCGACTGGCCGACATCGCAGCACAGGCGGGGGTCAGCGAGGCGACCGTGAGCCGGGTCCTGAACGGCAAGCCGGGCGTCGCTGCGGCCACCCGCCAGTCCGTGCTCGCCGCCCTCGACGTCCTCGGCTACGAACGGCCCGTGCGGCTGCGGCAGCGGAGCGCGGGTCTGGTCGGCCTGATCACGCCGGAGCTGGAGAACCCGATATTCCCCGCCCTCGCCCAGGTGATCGGCCAGGCCCTGACCCGGCAGGGGTACACCCCGGTGCTCGCCACCCAGACCCCGGGCGGCTCCACCGAGGACGAGCTGACCGAGATGCTGGTGGACCGCGGCGTCGCGGGCATCATCTTCGTCTCGGGTCTGCACGCGGACACCACGGCGGACACCGAGCGCTACGAGCAGTTGCGCGCGCAGGGGGTGCCGTTCGTCCTCGTGGACGGCTTCTCGCCGAAGGTGCGGGCGCCCTTCATCTCGCCCGACGACCGGGCGGCGATGCGCCTGGCCGTCACCCACCTGGCCTCGCTCGGGCACACCCGGGTCGGGCTCGCCCTCGGGCCGCGGCGCTTCGTCCCCGTACAGCGGAAGATCGAGGGGTTCACGCGGTCGATGCGGGAGACGTTCCGGCTGCCGCCGGAGGACATCGAGACGGAGCTGATCCAGCACTCCCTGTACACGCTCGAAGGCGGACAGGCAGCGGCGGCGGCGCTCCTGGACCGGGGCTGCACGGCCGTGGTGTGCGCCAGCGACATGATGGCGCTCGGCGCCATACGGGCCGCGCGGGAGCGGGGCCTGGAGGTGCCGGACGACGTCTCGGTGGTCGGCTTCGACGACTCGGTGCTCGTCGCCTTCACCGATCCGCCGCTGACCACGGTCCGCAAGCCGGTGCCCGCGATGGGCCAGGCCGCGGTGCGCACCCTGCTGGAGGAGATCGGGGGTACCCCCGCCCCCCACAGCGAATTCGTGTTCATGCCGGAGCTGGTGGTCAGGGGCTCGACGGCCGCGCGCACGGCCCCCGGGGCCTAGGGGTCCGTCGTCCTCGGGGCGGAGGGGACCTCCTCGTACTTGGGGCGTAGGGAATGCGGCCGGAACCCGACCGGGGGATGATCTGAGCAGTGGTGGCTATCTGGCAGACTCTGTGCCTATGGGTGAGATGACTGTGACGACACTGGAAGGCCAACAGGGGCCCACCACCTCATCACCCATCGCGGGCGAGGCAGATGACCGCAATGGGCGGAATCTCCTGCGTCGGCTGCGCACGCCCCGGCGCCCGAAGCTGTGGTTCGAGATCCTGTTGATCGCGGTGAGTTACTGGACGTACTCACTGATCCGCAACGCCGTCCCGGAGCAGAAGTCGGCCGCGCTGCGCAACGCCGACTGGATCTGGGACGTCGAGCAGAGCCTCGGCCTCGCCTTCGAGCGCTCGGTCAACCACGCGGTCGACTCGGTGACATGGCTCATCGTCGGCATGAACTACTACTACGCGACGCTGCACTTCATCGTGACGCTCGGCGTCCTGGTGTGGCTCTACCGCTGCCATCCCGGCCGGTACGCGGCCACACGTCTGGTGCTCTTCGCGACGACCGCCGTCGCCCTCCTCGGTTACTACCTGTATCCGCTCGCGCCGCCCCGTCTCGTGCCCGGCGGCGACTTCATCGACACGGTCGTCGTCCACAACACCTGGGGCTCGATGGCCTCGGGAGACCTGAAGAACATGTCGAACCAGTACGCGGCCATGCCGTCGATGCACATCGGCTGGTCCCTGTGGTGCGGCCTGACGATCTTCGCGCTCGCGTCGGTGCCCTGGGTGAAGGTCCTCGGCCTGCTCTACCCGACGCTCACCCTGGTCGTGATCGTGGCCACCGCCAACCACTTCTGGCTGGACGCGGTCGGCGGCATGATCTGCCTGGCGTTCGGCTACACGGTGGCGCGCCTCTGGTACGGAAAGCTGCCGTACGCCCTGCCGAAGCTGGTGACGGAGCCACAGCCGCGGAAGAAGAAGACGTACACCGCCCGCTAGGGCGCCCGGCTACGCCCCGTAGAACCGCTCCTCCACCACCGCCCGCGCCCGCCGGGTGATCCTGCGGTAGTCGTCCAGCATCACGCCGACCTGACCCGCGTCGTAGCCCAAGTAGCGTCCGACGGCGGCAAGCTCCCTGCCGTCCGAAGGGAACGTGTCGCCCGCGCGCCCCCGCACCAGCATCACCGCGTTGCGCACGCGGGAGGCGAGCACCCAGGCCTCGTCGAGGATCGCCGCGTCCTCCGTGGCGATCAGACCGGCCGCGCACGCGGCGTGCAGCGCCTCGCGGGTGCGGGTGGTGCGCAGCCCCGGCTCGGCCCAGCCGTGCCGCAGCTGGAGCAGCTGGACGGTCCACTCGACGTCGGAGAGGCCGCCGCGGCCGAGCTTGGTGTGCAGGGTGGGGTCGGCGCCGCGGGGCAGCCGCTCGGACTCCATGCGGGCCTTGAGGCGGCGGATCTCGCGGACGGCGTCCTCGCCGAGGCCCTCGGCGGGATAGCGCAGCGGGTCCACGAGGTCGACGAAGGCACGGCCGAGATCGGCGTCGCCCGCGACCGGGTCGGCCCGGAGCAGCGCCTGCGACTCCCAGACCAGGGACCAGCGGCGGTAGTAGGCCTCGTACGACTTCAGGGTGCGCACCAGCGGCCCCGACTTGCCCTCGGGGCGCAGGTCCGCGTCGATGACCAGGGGCGGGTCGGCGCTCGGCAGTTGCAGCAGCCGGCGCATCTCGGCGACGACGGCGTTCGCGGCCTTCGCGGCCTCCTGGTCGTCCACGCCCTCGCGCGGCTGGTGCACGAACAGCACGTCCGCGTCCGAGCCGTAGCTCAGCTCCCGGCCCCCGAAGCGGCCCATGCCGATGACCGCGAACCGGGTCGGCAGCGTCTCGCCCCAGCCCGCGCGGACCACCGCGCGCAGCGTGCCCGCGATGGTGGCGGCCGTCAGGTCGGACACGGCGGTGCCGACGCGGTCCACGAGCGCGCCCACGTCCGCCTCGGCGGGGCTCTCCTCGGTGCCGTAGGAGGCGATGAGGTCGGCGGCCGAGGTGCGGAACAGCTCGCGCCGCCGCACCCCGCGGGCCGCCGCGACCGCCTGCTCGCCGCCGTCGGCGCGGCCCACGGCGGCGAGGACCTCCTGTTCCAGGGGGCCGCGTTCGCGTGGTTCGAGGCCGCGGGCGTCGCCGAGCAGCGCCACCGCCTCGGGCGCGCGAAGCAGCAGGTCGGGGGCGAACCGGCCGGCCGAGAGGACCCGGGCCAGGTTCTCCGCCGCGGCGCCCTCGTCGCGCAGGAGCCGCAGGTACCAGGGGGTCTTGCCGAGCGCGTCGGACACCTTGCGGAAGCCGAGGAGGCCCGCGTCGGGGTCGGCGGAGTCGGCGAACCAGCCGAGCAGGACGGGCAGCAGGGTGCGCTGGATGGCGGCCTTGCGGGTCACGCCGGACGCGAGGGCCTCCAGGTGCCGCAGGGCCGCGCCGGGGTCGGCGTACCCGAGGGCCACCATGCGTTCCCTGGCGGCCTCCGTGCTGAGCCGGGACTCGCCGGGGGCGAGCTGGGCGACGGCGTCGAGCAGCGGGC
Organism: Streptomyces sp. NPDC127108; assembly: GCF_042677545.1. Taxonomy (NCBI): domain Bacteria; kingdom Bacillati; phylum Actinomycetota; class Actinomycetes; order Kitasatosporales; family Streptomycetaceae; genus Streptomyces; species Streptomyces sp. NPDC127108. Next base: position 179,101 of record NZ_JBHXTE010000011.1, read on the forward strand.
GGTAGAACAGCTTCTCGTGCAGGCGGCGGACCACGGAGGTGTGCCGCTTCCAGGCGCGGGCGAGGTCGGTGAGGGGCTCGGTGCGCATGCCCAGGGAGCGGCCGATGCGGCGCAGGTCGGCGTCGCCGTCGGGCAGCAGGTGGGTGCGGCGGAGCCGGTAGAGCTGGATGCGGTGTTCCAGGGAGCGCAGGAAGCGGTAGGCGTCGTCGAGCTGGGTGGCGTCCACGCGCCCCACGTAGCCGCCCGCGGCGAGCGCGGCGAGGGCGTCGAGCGTGGTGCCGCTGCGCAGCGAGGCGTCGGCGCGGCCGTGCACCAACTGGAGCAGCTGGACGGCGAATTCGACGTCGCGCAGGCCGCCGGGTCCGAGCTTCAGCTCACGGTCGACCTCGCCCGCGGGGATGTTCTCGACGACGCGGCGGCGCATCTTCTGCACGTCGGTGACGAAGTTCTCGCGCTCGGCGGCCTGCCACACCAGCGGCGCGACGGCGGCCACGTAGTCCGCGCCCAGCTCGGCGTCACCGGCGACGGGCCGCGCCTTGAGCAGCGCCTGGAACTCCCAGGTCTTCGCCCACCGCTGGTAGTACGCGAGATGGCTGGACAGGGTCCGCACCAGCGGGCCGTTCCTGCCTTCGGGGCGCAGGTTGGCGTCGACCGGCCAGATGGTGCCCTCGACCGTGGTCTCGGAGCAGATCCGCATCAGGTGCGAGGCGAGGCGGGTGGCGGCCCGCAGCGCCTTGTCCTCGTCAGCGCCTCCCCCAGTGCCTGAAGGGCCCGGGGGTGCCCCCACGGCCTCCGCCACGAAGATCACGTCGACGTCGGAGACGTAGTTCAGCTCGTGGCCGCCGCACTTGCCCATCGCGATCACCGCGAGGCGGCACTGCGCGGCGTCGGTGGGCGCGGCCCTGCGGGCCATGGCGAGCGCGGCGCGCAGGGTGGCCGTGGCGAGGTCGGCGAGCTCGGCGGCGGTCTCGGCGACGTCCGTGGTGCCGCACACGTCACGGGCGGCGATGGACAGCAGGCAGCGGCGGTAGGCGACGCGCAGCGACACCGGGTCGTCGGCCTCGGCGAGGCCCCGCTCGAACTCGGCGACGCCCGGGTGCAGATCGGAGGCCTCGTACGTGACCAGGGCCCGCCAGTCCCCCGGGTGCCGGGCGAGGTGGTCGGCGAGGGCCTCGGAGGCGCCGAGGACGCCGAGCAGGCGGTCCCGCAGGGGCTTGGCGCTGATCAGGGTGTCGAGCAGTTCGCGGCGCGCGGTGTGGTCCGGCTGCGCCTCCGTGAGCCGGACGAGGCCGAGCAGCGCCAGGTCCGGGTCGGCGGTGGCGCCGAGGGCGTCGAGGAGCACCGGGTCGGTGCGGACGGCGTCGAGCTCGGGCGCGGCGAGGAGGCGTTCGGCGGTGGACGGATCGGTGAACCCGTACCGCAGCAGCCGCGTGAACATGCTGCTCCTGCGCCCCTGCGGCACCGTCATCCCCGCGCCTTTCGCTCGCCTGTTCCTGGCCACGAGCCTACCCAGGGCCCGGCCGATGAGTTCTGCCCGCGTGCGGGGTCCGTACCGGGACAGGAGCATGGAGACCAGGAGGCCACGTCATGCCGAGCCAGGACCCCCGTACCGACGTCGACGCCCGCTACAGCAGCGAGGGGGTCGCCGCGACCCCCTGGCCACAGGCCCGGGACGCCCTCGCGGCGGCCGAGCTGTTCTGGATCTCGACGGTGCGTCCCGACGGGCGCCCGCACGTCACCCCGCTGAGCGCCCTGTGGCACGGGGACGCCCTGTACTTCTCCACCGGCCCGGAGGAGCGCAAGGCCCGCAACCTGGAGGCCAACCCCGAGGTCGTCCTGACGACCGGCGCCAACCTCTGGGACAAGGGCCTGGACGTGGTCGTCGAGGGCACGGCGGTCCGGACCACGGACGGGGCGCTGCTGCGGGAGCTCGCGGCGGCCTGGGAGGAGAAGTACGGCGGCTTCTTCCACTACGACGTGGGGGACGGCTGCTTCCTCCACCCGTCGGGACGCGCGTACGTCTTCGCGGTGGCGCCCCGAACAGCGTTCGGGTTCGGCAAGGGCGAGCCGTTCAGCCAGACGCGTTACCGCTTCCCCTGACGCACGGGGTCCTTCCCCCGGACAAGCCGCCCGATCGCTGCTGTACTCGTCCCATGGACTACACACTCGAAGTGATCGGCGTGCCCGTCAGCGACATCGACCGCGCCAAGGAGTTCTACGAGAGCAAGTGCGGCTTCCACGTCGACATCGACGCGGAGGTCCTGCCGGGCGTGCGGATCGTGCAGCTCACGCCGCCCGGGTCCGGCTGTTCCATCATGCTGGGCGACGCCATCTGGGAGACCACCCCGGGGCCCACCCCGGAGCCCGGCAGCTACCACGGCCTCCAGCTGTGCGTGGCCGACATCAAGCAGGCCCACACCGAGCTGAAGGCCCGCGGCCTGGACGTCACCGAGCCGGTCCAGTACTCCGAGCAGGACGGCGCGACGTTCATGTACTTCACGGACCCGGACGGCAACGGGTGGGCCATCCAGGAATACCGCGTCCGCGCGAAGACGCCGTTGCGGGACGCCATTGTGCCCTCCACCTGACGGGCCCCAGAAAGGGGCGCGGGGAACTGCGCGAGCAACCACGACAAAGCCGCAGCCGCGTCTGCCGAGGCACTGAGCAGACGCGGCTGCGGCATCGTCCGGGTTACAGAACCGGCAGGTTCTTGCGGAGCTCGAAGGCGGTCACCTCGGACCGGTACTCCTCCCACTCCTGCTTCTTGTTCCGGAGGAAGAAGTCGTACACGTGCTCGCCGAGCGTCTCGGCGACCAGCTCCGACCGCTCCATGAGGGCGATCGCCTCGCCGAGGTTCTGCGGCAGGGGCTCGATCCCCATGGCGCGCCGCTCCGCGTCGGAGAGGGCCCAGACGTCGTCGTCGGCGCCCGGCGGCAGCTCGTAGCCCTCCTCGATGCCCTTGAGGCCCGCGGCGAGGAGGACGGCGTACGTCAGGTACGGGTTGGCGCCGGAGTCGATGGAGCGGACCTCGACGCGGGCCGAGCCGGTCTTGCCGGGCTTGTACATGGGCACCCGGATGAGGGCGGAGCGGTTGTTGTGGCCCCAGCAGATGTACGAGGGGGCCTCGCCGCCGGCGCCCGCGGTGCGCTCCGAGCCGCCCCAGATGCGCTTGTAGGAGTTCACCCACTGGTTGGTGACCGCGGAGATCTCGGCGGCGTGCTTCAGCAGGCCCGCGATGAAGGAACGGCCGACCTTGGAGAGCTGGTACTCGGCGCCGGACTCGTAGAAGGCGTTCCTGTCGCCCTCGAACAACGACAGGTGGGTGTGCATGCCGGAGCCGGGGTGCTCGGAGAACGGCTTCGGCATGAAGGTCGCCTGGACGCCCTGCTCCAGGGCCACCTGCTTCATGACCAGGCGGAACGTCATGATGTTGTCGGCCGTGGAGAGGGCGTCGGCGTAGCGGAGGTCGATCTCCTGCTGGCCGGGGGCGCCCTCGTGGTGGCTGAACTCGACCGAGATGCCCATGGATTCGAGCATCGTGATGGCCTGGCGGCGGAAGTCCATGCCCACGTTCTGCGGGGTGTGGTCGAAGTAGCCGGAATTGTCGGCGGGGATCGGCCGGGAGCCGTCCAGAGGCTTGTCCTTGAGCAGGAAGAACTCGATCTCGGGGTGGGTGTAGAAGGTGAACCCGAGGTCGGAGGTCTTGGCGAGCGCCCGCTTCAGTACGTAACGGGGGTCCGCGAAGGACGGGGAGCCGTCCGGCATCAGGATGTCGCAGAACATCCGGGCCGTGCCGGGGGCCTCGGCGCGCCAGGGCAGGACCTGGAAGGTGCCGGGGTCCGGCTTGGCGATCATGTCGGACTCGTAGACGCGGGCGAAGCCCTCGATGGCCGAGCCGTCGAAGCCGATGCCCTCGTCGAAGGCCTGTTCAAGCTCGGCGGGAGCGACCGCGACCGACTTCAGGAAGCCGAGTACGTCCGTGAACCACAGGCGCACGAACCGGATGTCGCGCTCCTCCAGAGTGCGGAGCACGAACTCCTGCTGCTTGTCCATCTCGACTTCCACCCATCCTTGCTGGTCGGAACCGGCTGCTCCCAAGCCATGGGACGTCGCCCCGGCACACGAGCATCCCACCACACGGTTTCGTGCGCGTTGCGGCCGCTCCTTGCCCATAGTGCACGCTCACCCGGGCCCGGGGTATCCGGGACGGGCACCGGGCTCGGGCGGGGCGGCCGGGGCGGGGTGGCCGAGATCCATGTGGCCGGGATCGGCCGGATGGTGGCGGCCCTCCCCCGTGCCACCCGTGCAGTATTTGACAGAGCGCCTCCTCCGCCCGCCGACGTGGAGGCTACGATCAACGCACTCGCAACGCCCCTTGTTCAACCCATCCGACTCCGTCGCTTTCCGCAGAAGGACACACCATGGGTTCCGCCAAGAAGACGAGCAGCGCCGAGCGCAAGGCACGGATAGAGGAGATGCGGCGCGCCGAACGCGCCCGCGAGCGCCGCAACAGCGTGCTCACCATCACCTTGAGCGCGGTCATCGTCGCCGCGCTCGGCGTCGGCGGCTACTTCCTCATCTCGCAGGCCGACGACGACAAGGAATCCGGCAAGGCGGGTGACGCCAAGGCGGTCGCCAAGTTCACCACGACCGCCGACGGCGAGCGGGTCTGGGACGCCAAGAAGCTCGGCCGCACCCACGTCGGCGGCAAGGTGAACTACCCGGTGACCCCGCCGGTCGGCGGCAACCACAACCAGGTGTGGATGAACTGCAACGGCGACGTCTACACCAAGGACATCCCGAACGAGAACGCCGTGCACTCCCTGGAGCACGGCGCGGTCTGGGTGACGTACAACGACCAGGCGAAGCCCGCTGACTTGAAGAAGCTGGAAGCCAAGGTCAAGAAGACCCCGTACTCCCTGATGAGCCCCGTGAAGAAGCAGAAGGACCCGATCCTGCTGTCGGCCTGGGGGCACCAGCGGGTGGTGAAGAGCGCCGACGACAAGCAGGTCGGCTCCTTCTTCTCCACCTACGTCCAGGGCAAGCAGACCCCCGAGCCCGGTGCGGCCTGCACCAACGGCCTCGGGCAGTGACGCCGTGATGAAGCGCAGGGACTGGCTGATCGGCGCCGTCGCCGGAGCGGTGATCGCGGCGGGCGGCATCACCGCCGCCGTCGCCTCCACCGACGGGTCCTCCGGCTCCTCCGGTGCCGCCGACGCGCCGTCGAGCACGTCCGCCGACGCGGGGTTCGCCCGGGACATGGCCGTCCACCATCAGCAGGCCGTCGAGATGTCCTACGTCATCCGGGACCGCACCCGGAACAAGGAGATCCGCCGTCTCGCCTACGACATCGCCCAGACCCAGGCCAACCAGCGCGGCATGATGCTGGGCTGGCTCGACCTGTGGGAGCTGCCCAAGGTGCCGCCCGGCGAGCCCATGGAGTGGATGGACATGACCGGCGTCCCCTCTGCGGGCGACGGCTCCCTCATGCCCGGTATGGCCACGAACGCGCAGATGAAGCGGCTCGGGGAGCTGAACGGCAAGCAGGCCGAGATCTTCTACCTGAAGCTGATGACCGCCCATCACCAGGGTGGCATCCATATGGCTCAGGGGTGTGTCGAGCGGTGCGACGTGCAGGTTGAGCGGCGGCTCGCGCAGGGGATGGTCGAGTCCCAGGAGTCCGAGGTCAAGCTGATGGCCGACTTGCTGAAGGCGCGGGGCGCGAAGCCGTAGGGGTGCCCTCGCGGGGGCGCCCCAGGCCCACCCCTTCACCGAAACTGGGGCTCCGCCCCAGACCCCGCTCCTCAAACGCCGGAGGGGCTAAAACTCAGCCGCACACCCTCCAGCCCGTCCGGCGATTGAGGACGAGGCGCGAAGCGCCGATCAGGGGGGTCCAGGGGGCGCAGCCCCCGGTTTCGGAGAAGGGGCGGGACTGGGGCGCACCCGCGAGGCCTACCCCCACACCACCCCCGGCGGCCGAACCCCCGCGCACAGCGGCATCCCCGCCCGATCCGTGAGCCCCACCTCACCGACGGCGACCCCCGCCCCCACCACCCCCTCCGGCAGATCACCGAACCACAGCTTGGCGCGGCGGAACATCGTGAACGTCCCGCCGGGAGGCAGCTCGCCCCAGGTGAGGTAGAAGAAGCGCTCACCCCGCTTCCCCTGGACATGAGGCCCCTTGAAGTCGGCACCGCCGTCGGGCGCGGCGACCACCGCCACCTCGAACTCGAACACCGCCTCGGCCGCGTCGGCCCGGACCAGCTGGTCGGGCTCGGCGCCGCGCTGCACACCCACGTGCACGTCCCGATAGTCCCCGCACTCGGCCCCGGGCAGATCACGGCCGACGAGGCGCACGGTCAGCTTCTGAGTCATGCGGTTCAGTCCACCACGAGGGTCTGACAGCCGCCCGCTCGCGCGGGCGGGGGGGGAGTCACGCGAGTCGCCCCAGTTCCTCCCGCCGCAGCCGCCCGAGCAAGGCCTCCCCCCGCACGTACCGCTCCACCTCCGCCACCGCGTACTCCCCGAGCCGCCGCACCTCACTGCCCTGTGCGCCCGCGATGTGCGGGGTGACCAGGACGTTCGGGAGAGCGAGGAGGGGGTGCCCGGGCGGCAGGGGTTCGGGGTCCGTGACGTCGAGGAAGGCGTCGAGGCGGCCGGCGGCGCAGGCGCGGGTCAGGGCGTCGGTGTCGACGAGGGAGCCGCGCGCGGTGTTGACGACGACGCCGCCGTCGGGGATGAGGGCGAGCATCTGCTCGCTCAGCAGGCCCCGGGTCTCGGGGAGTTGGGGTGCGTGCAGGGTGACGACGCTGCTGGCCCGGCAGAGCTCGGGCAGGTCGACGAGGTCGACGCCGAGGGCGGCGGCCTCGGCGGGGGTGACGTAGGGGTCGGTGAGCAGGACGCGGTGTCCGGCGTCGGAGGCGTTGAGGGCGGCGATGACGCGGCGGCCGATGCGGGAGGCGCCGACGACGCCGATGGTGCGGGCGTCGGCGCCGGTGCGTTCGGTGAACGGCGGCCAGCGCTCGGCGTAGCGGGCGGCGGCGGGCAGCGCGCCCTTCGTGGCGAAGGTGATCGCGGCGAGGGTGTAGGCGACGACGGGGCCCGCGTTGGCGTCGGCGGCGGAGGAGACGAGGATGCCTCGGTCCCACAGGGCGTTGGTGACCACGGGTTTGACGGATCCCGCGGCGTGCACGACGGCGCGGAGGCGGGGTGCGTGGGCGAGCACCTCGGCGGTGAGGCGGGGGCAGTCCCAGCCGGTGACGAGGACCTCGGCCCGGGAGAGGGCCGCGCGGGCGTCGGCGCCGGTGAGCCCGCCGGTGAGCGGGTCGGGCGGCAACTCGACGCTGCGGGCGAGGCGTTGGCGCAGGCCGGGGGCGAGGACGCGGTCCACGACGTCGGCGCCCATGGCGAGGGCGGCCACCGGCCTGCGCCGCTCCGGCCCCGCTGCCCCCGCTGCCCCCGCCGACCCCGCCGACCCCGCGGCCCCCGCAGACTCGGCGGTCTCGCCCGGCTCCGCGGCTTCCCGCGGCTGCTCCAGCTGATCGGGCACGCGTCGCCACCTCTCGTAGAAAACGGTTACTGGCAGAGGTCAGGAGGCTAGGCCTCTGTCACGACAACGGTCAAGAGTGGGCAGGCAGCATCAAGGAAGTGCTCTGCGAAGGGGGTTGACCGGGGACAGTAACCGCTTTAGATTCCCGGCACCTTGTCCCGACAGCTGTGTTCAAGACTGGGGGTTCCGTGTCAGCGGTGACGAAGGACCGGGCCGAAATCGAGGCGGTGACACCGCCGACGGAGCCCACCAAGGGGGCAATTGCTCGCAAAAGCGGGCGCGGTGAGAAGTGGAAACGGTTTCAGCGCACTCGGCTCCTGGTGCTGCTCATGGTGCCGGGCCTCGCGTACTTCCTGGTCTTCCACTACGGCGCGTTCATCGCGAACGCCGTGGCGTTCAAGGAGTACGTCCCCTTCGACGGCCTGTGGGCGAGTCCCTGGGTCGGCACCGAGAACTTCAGCCGGATGTTCGGCGACCCGGACTTCTGGCACGCGACCTGGAACACGCTGTTCATCGCGGTGCTCCAGCTCGTCTTCTTCTTCCCCGCGCCGCTCGCCCTCGCGCTCCTGCTGCACAGCCTGACCTCGGACCTGCTGCGCCGCTTCACGCAGTCCGTGATCTATCTGCCGCACTTCCTGTCGTGGGTCGTGGTCGTCGCGCTGTTCCAGCAAGTGCTCGGCGACACCGGCCTGTTGAACGCGACGCTGAGCGACGCGGGGCTGCACACCGTCGACATCATCGGCAACCCGGACGCGTACAAGCCGCTCGTCGTCCTCGAAGTGATCTGGAAGGACGCGGGCTGGGGCACGATCATCTTCCTCGCCGCGCTGATGCAGGTGAACGAGCAGCTCTACGAGGCCGCTGCGATCGACGGGGCAGGGCCCTGGCGGCGCTTCTGGCACGTCACGCTGCCCAGCATCCGGCCCATCGTGATCCTGCTGCTGATCATGCGGCTCGGCGACATCCTGTCCGTCGGCTTCGAACAGATGCTGCTGCAACGGCAGTCGGTGGGCCCGGAGGCCGGTGAGGTCCTGGACACCTTCGTCTTCTGGCAGGGCATCGTCGGCGGCGACACCGGCTACGCGGCCGCCGCCGGACTCTTCAAGGGCGTCGTCGGCGCGGCGCTCGTCTTCACGGCCAACCGGATCGCACACCGGCTCGGCGAGCAGGGGGTCTACAAGTGAGCAGCCACAGCGCCGTCCGCCCCGCCTGGATGGAGCGGCCCCGGCCCCTCACCAAGGCCGCCAAGGGCGTGGCGATCACCGTCGTCCTCGCACTCGTCCTGATCCCCTTCCTGGTGATCGTCTCGACGTCGCTCGCGTCCAACCGGGAGGTCGTCGCCAACGGCGGCTGGGTCCTCTGGCCGAGCGAGCCGACCCTGCGCGCCTACCGCACCGTCCTCAGCGGCGGCATCGTCACCAAGGCGCTCGGCGTGAGCGTCGCCCTGACGGCCGCGGGCACCCTCTTCTCGCTCGCCTGCACCACCTTCCTCGCCTATGCCCTCGCCCGCCCCGGCGTCTTCGGCGGCAAGCCGGTGCTGCTCCTGATCCTGTTCACCTTCCTCTTCCCGCCCGGCATGATCCCGGCGTTCCTGCTGGTCAAGGGCATGGGAATGATGGATACGTACGCGGCTCTGATCGCGCCCGTGCTCATCAACGTCTTCAACCTGATCGTCCTGCGCGGCTTCTTCCAGGGCATCCCCGAGGAGCTGTACGAGGCGGCGCGCCTGGACGGCGCGAACGACTGGCAGATCCTGTGGCGGGTCGTGCTCCCGCTGTCGAAGGCGGCGCTCGCGGTGGTCTCGCTGTTCTACGCGGTGAGCTACTGGAACGCCTGGTTCCATGCCTCGATCTACATGGAGTCGGGCCACTGGCCGCTGTCCCAGGTCCTCCGTACGTACGTCATCGGCGGCTCCCAGATCGCCGACACCGGCCTGAGCGAGGCGGGCCAGGTCTCCGCGCCGCAGACGACCCAGATGGCCGTCCTCGTGATCGCGACCGTGCCGATCCTGCTCGTCTACCCCTTCCTGCAGAAGTACTTCACCAAGGGCGTGCTCACCGGCGCCATCAAGAGCTGAGCCGACTCCCCTCACCCACCGAAAGGCCGACCCCATGTCAGGTTCCCAGGGTTCCGCGCGCCGCCCCATGGGGCGCCGTACGCTGCTGCGCTCGATCGCCGTCGGCGGCGCCGCCCTCGCCGCCCCGGCCGTCCTCACCGGCTGCGCCACCGGCTCGGGCGGCGGCGGTGACGTGTCCAACGCCGGGAAGAAGATGGCCCCTTGGCCCACCTACACCCCGACCCGGGGCCCGGCGCCCGATCTCGCGCCCAGCACCGCGGGCGTGCAGGCCGGCTTCACGTCGTATCCGCAGCGCCTGGTGACGGCGACGGACGGCAGGCCCGGCACCGGCAAGGAGAAGATCCGCGTCCTGTCCATCACCTACGGCACGCCGCCGAAGCCCGCGGGGTCCAACAAGTACTGGCAGGCGATGAACGAGGCCCTCGGCGTCGAGGTCGAGTTCACGGTCGTGCCGGACGCGGACTTCCGCTCGAAGATGGCGACGCTCATGGCGGGCGACAGCGGGGACCTGCCGGACCTCATCAACATCGGCGGCGGGTACGTCCTGCCGCGCGAGGCGCAGTTCGTGAAGGCACGCTGCGCCGACCTGTCGGAGTACCTGTCGGGCGACGCGATCAAGGACTACCCGAACCTCGCGGGCATCCCCACGTACGCCTGGGAGGGCATGGGCCGGATCGGGGGGCGGCTCTACGGCCTTCCGGTCGAGCGGGCCAAGGTGCAGGGCGCGATGTTCATCAACCGTGAGGCCTTCGACAAGGCGGGCTACCGGCCGGGCATGTCGGCGGAGGCCTTCCGCGCGATGGCCAAGGAGGGCTCCGGCGGCGGCAAGCACGTCCTCGGCACCTCGACCGTCAGCTACTACAGCTACCTGTACCACTCCATGTGGCACGGGGCGCCCAACGAGTGGCGGATCAAGGACGGCAGGATCACGCCCATGTACGGCACCGAGGAGTTCAAGGCCGCCCTGGAGTTCATGGCGCGGCTGCGGGCCGACGGCGCCTACAACTCCGACGCCACCTCGATCTCCCAGGTCGACCTCAAGACGCAGTTCTACAACGGCACCGTGCGCTCCATGACGGACGGCTGGGGCGCGGTGCTCTCCAACGCGCAGGGCATCAAGGACGCGTACACCCTGGACGCCGCGGTGCCCTACGAAGTGCCCGGCGCGACGCCCGTCTACCAGCAGAACCGCGGCTGCTTCGGCTACACCGTCGTCAAGAAGGCGTCCAAGGAGCGCATCCGGCTCATGCTGCGCGTCCTCGACTGGCTGGCCTCGCCGTTCGGCTCCAAGGAGTACCAGCTGTCGCACTACGGAGTGGAGGGCACCCACTTCCGCTTCGACAAGGCGGGCGACCCGATCCCCACGGAGCGCGGCCTCGTCGAGTCCCGCACGAACCTGCCGTTCCCGTATCTGATGGACGCGCCGCAGCCGCTGTACTTCCCCGGGCAGGCCGGCCTCACGAAGCGGCTGCACGCCTGGGAGAAGAAGGTCGTGCCGCTGCTCGTTCCCAACGACCGCTGGGGGCTGCAGTCGGCGACCTTCAACCGGGTCGGCGCGTCCCTCCAGCAGATCGTCGAGGACGGCGTGACGGCCGTCGTCTCCGGCCGCAAGAGCCTGTCCTCCTGGGACGACGTCTACCGCAAGTGGCGGTCGCAGGGCGGCGACAAGTGCGCCGAGGAATTCGGGGAGGAGTACGAGGCGGCGCACTGAGGTGGTGGCGGGGGCGCGATGATGGTCCCGGGCGCGCCGCCCGTACGTCGTGCGCGCGTTCGTCCGCCGTCCAAGGGCGGCCGGGACCGGGCGAGTCGAGGAGAGGCAACAGTGGGGGAACGGGTCACCATCCGCGAAGTCGCCGCACGCGCGGGGGTCTCCGTGGCGACCGTCTCGCGGGTCCTCGCGGGCAACTATCCGACGTCCGCGACCTCGCGGGCGAAGGTGCAGCGGGCCGTGAAGGAGCTGGACTACGTCGTCAACGCGCACGCGCGCGCGTTGGCGGGCGCCGGGCGCAAGACCATCGCCGTGCTCACCTACGACGTGCTGAGCCCGTTCTACGCGCACGTCGCGCAGGGCGTCGAGATGGAGGCCGCCCGGCACGGACGGCTCACGCTCGTCGCCTCCACCGGCAGCGATCCGGCGCGGGAGCTCGCGCTGGTGCAGATGATGCGGGAGCAGGCCGCCGAGGCGGTCGTCCTCGTCGGCGGGGTCATCGAGGACGACGAGTACCGGGAGCGGATGGCCCGGTACGCCCAGGCCCTCGCCGCCGCGGGCTCCCGCCTGGTGCTGTGCGGGCGGCCCGCGCCCGCGCCCGATGTGCCCGCCCTCGTCGTCGAGTACGACAACGAGGCGGGCGCCTACGCCGTGACCAGCCATCTGCTGGGGGCCGGGCACCGGCGCATCGCCCTCATCGGCTACCAGCCCGGCAACACCACCGGGGAGGACCGGGTGCACGGGTATCTGCGGGCCCTCGACGACCACGGGGTGCCGCGGTCCGACGCGATCGTGCACGGGGTGGGGTTCGGGCCGCACCACGGGTACGAGGCGATCCGGGACCTGCTGCGGGCCGCCGGCGGGAAGCCGGAGTTCACCGCCGTGTTCGCCGGGGACGACCGGGTGGCCGCGGCCACGGTGGTCGCGCTGCGGGAGTACGGGCTCTCCGTTCCCGAGGACGTCTCCGTCGTCGGCTACAACGACGATCCCGTCGCCGCCGACGTCACGCCCGGGCTCACCACCGTCCACATCCCCGCCGAGGAGATGGGGCGCACCGCCGTCCGCCTCGCCCTCGCGGGGGCGCCGCCCCGGTCCGGGCCGGAGCGGCACGTCCTGGGCACGCACATCGTGGTCCGCGCGAGCGTGCGGCGTCTTGCCGTGTCTCAGGGGGGCGCCTGAGGCTCCGCCTCACCGGCGCCGTCTCAGTCCCGCCGCTCCGCGGCGGCCATCCCCCACCCGCCCACCCGTTCACCCCTCACAGCGGGCTTCTGGAACCGGGCCCACCCCCGCCGACCTCACCAAACCGCCGACCGGGGTGCCGGTGCGGCGACGGTGGAGTGGCGTCGCTGGGGCAGGGGGAGAGCGCCGCCACTCCCTGTGGGCAGCTGGGCCGCCAGGGGCGATGGGGGTCCCCCTGCTCGAGCGAAGCCGAGAGCTTGGGGGAGGGTGGGCACAGCCCACGCCGACGGTGCCGTCACGGCAGCGGTTTCCCGGGGTGCGGTGATGGATTGGCCCAGCTGGCCCCGAGGATCGCCTCCGCCACCTCCTCCGGGCGGTCCCGCATCAAGAGGTGGCCCGCCGGGGTCAGGGCGCGGTAGGTCGCCCCCAGTGTCGTGGCCAAGGCGCGTTGGTGGGTCAGCCAAGGGTCGGACGCAGGGGTGCGGGAGGTGGACGCCGCGAGGACCGACACCGGAACCCCGGCGGGCATCCGCGTCTCGCGCCGCAGCACCGCGAGTTCGTGCGCCACGTCGGCGTACGTCGCGTACTCCATGAGCCCCGCCCGCCACACCCGACTCGCACCGTAGAGCGAGCGCAGCCCCCGCGGCGCCGGGCGCCCCGCCAGCCACCGCGCCGAGGGCCCCACCGCGAGGGGCACCCCGGCCACCCCGAGCACCGCCCCGCCGATCCGTGCGGCAGCCACCCGCGCGGCCCGTGCGGGAACGGCCCGCGCCGACTCCGCCTCCCTGGAGCCGACCACGCTGGAGTCGACAAGGACCACCCCGGCCGTCCGCCGGGGACGGAGCCGGGCGAACGCCTCCGCGTGGAACCCGGCGAGCGAGTGCCCGACGACGGTCACCGCCGCCCCGCCGAGCCCCACCGCGGCAAGCACGAGCCCGATCCGCTCGGCCTCCCCCAGCAGCGTGGGCGCACCCGGCGCGGGCCCGCTGAGCCCGAGCCCGGGCCGGTCGAAGCGGACGACGGTGCGGGACGGGGCGAGGAGCGCCACCACGGGGTCCCACTCCCGCCAGGCGAGGCCGAGCCCCGCGCTGAGGACGCACACGGGCCCGTCCCCGGTCACGTCCACGTGATGCGGCACCCCGCCGATCCGTACGAAGGACCCCCTGGACGGCGTCGCCGCCCTCACCCCCGTGGCCCGGATCGCCGTACCAGCCACGCCACCACCACCAGCCACACCGCGATCGTGAGCAACTGGAGCCGCTGCGCGACCCCGAGCCCCCAGTTTCCCCGACCGGCGTCGAACGCGGCGACTGCCGCGAGCGTCCACACGGTGGCGGCCAGTTCGACGCCGAGGAGGACGGTGAGGAGGCCGCCCGCGGGACCTCCGCCGCGCGCCCCGGCCCTGCGTACCACCACCGTGAGCAGCACCATCCCCACCAGCGCACCCGCCACCGCGACACTGCTGCTGACGGCGTGCGCGGAGTGCGCGGCGGGCACGAGCCCGGCCCGCTCCCGGGCCGCGCAGGCCGCGTCCGCGGTGGGCGCGCAGCTCAGCGGGAGCCGCGAGTCGGCCGCGGTGGCCGCGCCGAAGACGGCGACGCCGGCCCACCCGAGGGTGCTCAGGAGGGCGAGGCCGCGCGAGAGCCCGGCGGGCCGGGTGCGCCGCAGCAGCGCGAGGACCGCCCCGGCGCACACGAGTACGCCCGCCCCGAAGTCCAGGGAGCGGAAGAACGTTCCGTACGGCTGGTCCTCGGCGGCGAGTTCACTGACGTACGTCCGCAGCGGCGAGAGCCCGGTCGGCAGGAACGCCTCGAGGGCCCAGGTGGTGTAGGCGAGGGCGCCGAGCGCGAGGAGGACCGCGACGGCCGTGCGGGCGGCGCTGCGGGCTCCGGTGGCGAGGGGCTCGGGTGACATAGGGGGACAAAGGCTAGTCCGTGGTGTTCGCGCGCTGGTGGTCAGGGTGAATCCACTCCGGTCTGCGGAATTTGAGGAAGGCGACGGGCGCGACGACGCCGAGCGCGAGGAGCCCGCCGCCGACGATGAGCAGATAGCGCCACAGCGGCGCGTTCCCGAACTGGTCGGGCGGTACGAAGCCGATGCCGAGCGCGCAGGCCGAGGCGACGAAGCCGACCCCGGCGACCACCGTCACGGCGGGCACGACGAAGCCGCGCCGCACGTGCGGCTGGGTGGCGCGCAGCCGGACCACGGCCACGAACATCAGCAGGTAGGCGATGAGGTAGATCTGCACGGTGATGACGGAGAACATCCAGTACGCGCTGGACACGTCGTCGCTGAACGCGTAGAGGACGCCGATGAGGGTGGTCACGACGCCTTGCGCGACCATGATGTTGAGCGGGACGCCGTGCCGGTTGAACTTCTGCAGGAACGGCGGCAGATACCCCTCCTGCCGGGCCAGCGTCACCAGCCCCTTGGCGGGTCCGGCCAGCCACGTCAGCATCCCGCCGAGCGCCGCGAGCACCAGCATGACGCCGACGACCTTGGTCATCCAGCCGACGTGGAAGTGGTCGAAGAACGCCTGGAAGGCCTGCATCAGACCGGCCGTGAGGCTGAGCTCGGAGGCCGGCATGACCCAGCTGATGGCCAGGGCCGGAAGGATGAAGATCAGCAGGACGAGCCCGGTGGCCAGGAAGACCGAGCGCGGGTACTCGGCGCGCGGGTGCCGCAGCGAGGAGACGTGCACGCCGTTCATCTCCATGCCCGCGTACGACAGGAAGTTGTTGACGATGAGGACGAGGCTGGCCAGGCCCGTCCACGGGGGCAGCCAGTGGTCGGGGCTCATCGGCGCCTCGGAGGCGTTGCCCTGCCCCAGGAAGACGACGCCGAGCGCGACGAGGACGACACCCGGCACCAGCGTGCCGATCACCAGGCCGAGCGAGGAGAGGCCCGCGACGGTCTTCGTGCCGCGCGAGGTCACCCACACCCCGGTCCAGTAGATGACGACGATGACGATCGCCACATAGAGGCCGTCCTCGGCGAGGCTCGGGTGCACGACGTACGCGAACGTCGAGGCGACGTACGCGAGCAGGCTCGGGTAGTACGCGATGGTCATCGCGAACTGGCACCACACCGCGACGAACCCGAGCGGCTTGCCCAGGGCCTCGCTGACCCAGCGGTAGATGCCGCCGGTCCAGCCGGAGGCCAGTTCGGCGCCGACGAGGGCGGTGGGCAGCAGGAAGACCAGGGCGGGCAGCAGATAGAGGAAGACCGCGGCGAGGCCGTACAGGGCCATCGACGGGGAGGGGCGCAGGCTGGCCACCGACGCGGTGGTCATGAGGGCGAGGGTCAGCCAGGAGATGAACTGCCGCTTGGTCCCGGTGTCGGCGGCCGGGTCCGAGGCGAGTTCGGCCACGTCCTCCGCCGCCGCGGCCCCGGGCGTCGTCCCCTTCCGGCCGGGTTCGTCCGTGGTCGTCATGGGCTCATGATCGTCGGAGGGTGCCGGGCCCGCATGTCACCCCATACCCAGGAGGGGTAGGCTCCGGGCCGTGACCCCGAAGAGCCCGACGACGCGCGCGAGCCAGCTCGCGCTGCTCGTCGCGCTCCTGTTCGGCATCGTGGCGATGCATTCGCTGGGTCATCCCCGGGAGCACGGGGGGAGCGCCGAACGGGCTACTGCGGGTGGGGTCGCGGGGGTGGCTGCGGGTGGTGGGCACGCGCGCGTGGAGAGCGGCGTTGTCCACGGGGGCGTGGAGAGTGCTGGCGGGCACACGGGCGTGGAGAGCGGCGTTGCGCACGCGCGCGTGGAGAGCGGTGGCGGGCACGCGGGCGGGGCGATGGCCAAGAGCCCGGCAGACGTGAGCCCGATGGTCGTGAACCCGGAGGTCATGAACTCGGAGGTCATGAACTCGGAGGTCATGAGTCCGGCGGACACGGGCCCGGCCGCCACCGGCCCGACTGCGGGCGACCCGGCCAACCATCACGACTCCGGCATGGACCCCCTCTCCGTCTGCCTGGTCGTCCTCGGCGCCGCCCTCAGCCTCGCCCTGCTGCACGCGGCGGTACGCCACCGGCCGTGGGGCGCCCACGGCCACGCACCCGGCCCGGCCCGCCTCCTAGACGCCCTGCGGCCGAACCCTCCACCGCCCCGCGCCCTCCTCACCCGCCTCTCCGTGCTGCGCGTATAGGCCGCCGCACCGGCTGTTTCGCGCTGCCCGCACGCCCCGGAGACGGAATGGGAACCTCCGGGCGGTGAGCGGTGTACCAGAAGCAGCAGACGCGCCCTTCTGCACGCACCACACAGACGAGGTGTTCATCAACCATGCGCACACCCATCTCGCGCACCCCGCAGTCCTCGCGTACTCCACGGATCCCCGACACATCGCGCCGGACGCTGCTCGGCGGCGCGATCGCCGCCGTCGGCACGGGACTTGTGACGGCCTGTTCCGGCGACGGCTCCCACTCCGGGCACACGGGCGGCGGCCAGGGCGGTCCTTCCGCGCCCCCGAAGGGCTATGTGACGCCCACCGGCAGGGAGGTCGCCGCCGCGGAGCGCAGGCGCCCCGGCGGCGGCCGGGTCCGGAAGGTGCGGCTCACGGCCGCGCCGACCACGCTCGACCTGGGCGGCCCCACGGTGCGCACCTGGGCGTACGGCGAGGACCTGCCCGGCAAGGAGGTCCGCGTCACCGCGGGCGACACCCTCGCCCTCACCCTCGCCAACCACCTACCCGAGGCCACCACCCTGCACTGGCACGGCCTCGCCCTGCGCAACGACATGGACGGCGTCCCCGCCCTCACCCAGCGCGAGATCCGCCCCGGCGCCGACTTCACGTACCGCTTCAAGGTCCCGCACCCGGGGACGTACTGGTTCCACCCCCACGCGGGCACCCAGCAGGACCGGGGTCTCTACGCACCCCTGATCGTCGACGACCCCAAGGAGCCCCTGGAGTACGACAAGGAGTGGGTCGTCGTCCTGGACGACTGGGTCGACGGGGTGGACGGCTCCACCCCGGACGCCGTCCTGAAGGAGTTGCGGGCCGGGATGGACCACGGCGGGAGCGACGGCGGGGACAGTGGGGGCGGGCACGACATGTCCCACATGTCGATGTCGCGTTCGCGGTCGCAGTCGCGGTCCGAGGAGACCCCCGAGCCGACCGGCCCGACGGGACCCTCCCGGATGATGATGGGCGCCAAGAGCGACATCCTCGGTCCTGACGCGGGCGACGTGGCCTACCCCCACTACGTGCTCAACGGCCGTACCCCCAAGTCCCCCACGACCTTCCGCGCCCGCCCCGGCGACCGCGTCCGCATCCGTCTGATCAACGCGGGCGGCGACACGGCCTTCCGGGTGGCCCTCGGGGACCACGAACTGACGGTGACGCACACGGACGGCTTCCCGGTGCGGCACAAGAAGGCCGACGCGCTGCTCATCGGCATGGGCGAGCGGTACGACGTCCTGGTCACCGTCAAGGACGGCGTGTTCCCGCTGACGGCGGTGGCCGAGGGCAAGAAGGCGGCGGCCCGGGCGTTGCTCCGCACGGGCGGGGGCGCGCCGCCGCCCGCGTCGGCGCGCCCCAAGGAGCTGACGGGCCGCGTGCTCCTGTCCGACCGGCTCACGGCCGACGACTCCGTGGCCCTCAAGGACAGCGAGCCGGACCGCACGATCAGGATCCGGCTGACCGGCGGCATGGCGAAGTACGACTGGGCGTTCGACGGCAAGCCCTACTCCCCCGGCAGGCGCCTCCCGGTCCGCGCCGGGGAGCGCGTCCGGATCGCCTTCACCAACGCCACCACGATGTGGCACCCGCTCCACCTGCACGGCCACACGTTCGCCCTGGCGGGCACCCCGGGGCGCCCCCGCAAGGACACGGCGGTCGTGCTGCCCAACGGCACGCTGACGGTGGACTTCGACGCGGACAACCCCGGCCTGTGGATGATCCACTGCCACAACGTCTACCACGCGGAGGCGGGGATGATGACGGTGCTCGGCTACCGCTCCTGAGGGCGCTGGGGCCGCGCCTCCGGCCGGGCCCGGCGACCGACCTGACGGGCGCTCGGGCACCGGGCCTGACCGGGTCCGGCCACCGGCCTGGCGGCGCTCGGGCACCGGTCCCGACCGGGTCCGGCAACGGGCCCTGACGGCACTCGACCACCGGCCCCGACCAGGTCCGCCAACCGGCCCTGACGGCGCTCGCACCCCGGCCCCGACCGGCCCGGGGTGCGGGTCCCGCCCTCCCCCGCACCCCGGGCACGCCCCCGGCAACCGCCTGGGTGCGCCCCCGCGCTCACCCGGCGCCGGGGCGCATCCGGCTGCCTCCTCCCACGCCCCGCGTGGGCCGCCCCACACCCGTCCGAGGGGGCATCGCGTCGCTTTGACGATTAGACTGGGCGGCGTGCCTCAACTACGCCTCGCCCTGAATCAGATCGACTCGACCGTCGGCGATCTCTCCCAGAACGCCGAGGCGATCGTCCACTGGACCCGGCACTCCGCCGAGCAGGGAGCGCACCTGGTCGCGTTCCCCGAGATGGCGCTGACCGGCTACCCCGTGGAGGACCTCGCCCTGCGCGCGTCCTTCGTCGACGCCTCCCGCCGGGAGCTGCGCGCCCTCGCGGCCCGCCTCGACGACGAGGGCCTCGGCGAACTCCCCGTGGTGGTCGGCTATCTGGACCGCACCGAGGAGGCCAAGCCGCGCTACGGCCAGCCCGCCGGAGCCCCCCGCAACGCGGGCGCGGTGCTGCACCGCGGCGAGGTGGCGCTGACCTTCTCCAAGCACCACCTCCCCAACTACGGCGTCTTCGACGAGTTCCGGTACTTCGTGCCGGGCGAGACGCTGCCGGTCGTCCGTGTGCACGGCGTCGACGTGGCGCTCGCGATCTGCGAGGACCTCTGGCAGGACGGCGGCCGCGTCCCGGCGACGCGGACGGCGGGGGCGGGGCTGCTGCTTTCGATCAACGCGTCGCCGTACGAGCAGAACAAGGACGACCAGCGCCTGGAGCTGGTGCGCAAGCGCGCGCAGGAGGCGGGCTGCACCACCGCGTACCTCGCGATGATGGGCGGCCAGGACGAGCTGGTCTTCGACGGGGACTCCATCGTCGTGGACAAGGACGGCGAAGTCGTCGCGCGGGCGCCGCAGTTCGCGCAGGGGTGCGTGGTCCTCGACCTGGAGCTGCCCGCCGCGGGGCCCGTACCGGAGGGCGTCGTCGACGACGGGCTTCGCATCGAGCACGTCACGCTGTCCGAGGAACCGCTGCCCGCGTACGAGGCGGAGTTCCACGGCGGGTACGCGGACCGGCTCGACGACGACGAGGAGATGTACTCGGCACTCGTCGTGGGCCTGCGGGCGTACGTCACCAAGAACGGCTTCTCCTCCGTCCTCATCGGGCTCTCCGGAGGCATCGACTCCGCGCTGACGGCGGCGATCGCGTGCGACGCGCTGGGGGCGCAGCACGTGTACGGGGTCGCGATGCCGTCGCGGTACTCGTCCGAGCACTCCGTCGGTGACGCGGAGGAGTTGGCGCGGCGCACGGGTCTCGATCTGCGCACCGTCCCCATCGTGCCGATGTTCGACGCCTACATGGAGTCGCTCGGCCTCACCGGGCTCGCCGAGGAGAACCTGCAGTCGCGGCTGCGCGGGACCATGCTCATGGCGCTCTCCAACCAGGAGGGGCACATCGTGCTCGCGCCCGGCAACAAGTCCGAGCTGGCCGTGGGGTATTCGACGCTCTACGGCGACTCCGTCGGGGCGTACGGGCCCATCAAGGACGTCTACAAGACCGCCGTCTTCCGGCTCGCCCGGTGGCGCAACGAGGCCGCCCTCGCGCGCGGCGAGACCCCGCCGATCCCCGAGAACTCCATCAGCAAGCCGCCCAGCGCGGAGCTGCGGCCCGATCAGGTCGACACCGACTCGCTGCCCGACTATCCCGTGCTCGACGGGATCCTCGAGCTGTACGTCGACCGGGATCAGGGGGCCGACGAGATCGTCGCCGCCGGGTTCGACGCGGAGCTCGTCACGAAGACGCTCCGCATGGTGGACACCGCCGAATACAAGCGCCGGCAGTACCCGCCCGGCACCAAGACCTCCGCCAAGGGCTTCGGCAAGGACCGCCGCCTCCCGATCACGAACCGCTGGCGCGAAACGGGCTGACCGACCCCTGCCGGGGGCTCCCCAACCCCACCCCTTCCCGATCCCGGGGCTCCGCCCCTGGACCCCGGGGGTGGGTGTCCCGTTGCCCTGGGCCGGGGGCACCCCCGAATCGGCGCTCCGCGCCTCGTCCTCAAACGCCGGACGGGCTGAAAACTACTTCACCGAGGCGGGCCGAAGGGCACTGCGGCGCGGGGCGGAGTGGCGCTGCGGGGTGAGTCGGAGTGGGTGCTGTGGGGTGAGGTGTTTCGGGGCTGAAGGTGCCGCGCTGTTGGGCTGCTGGTGCAAGTTCGGGCGGGCGGGTGGGAGAAAGCCCGTCCGGCGATTGAGGACGAGCGCGGAGCGCGATCCGGGGGTGATCCGGTCGGGGCTGAGGGTGCCGGGCTGTCGGCCACGCCGGTGCAAGTTCGGGCGGGCGGGTGGGGAAGAGCCCGTCCGGCGTTTGAGGACCAGGCGCGGAGCGCCGATTCGGGGGTGACCCCGGGGCCGGTCAGGGGTGGGGGGCGTCGGCCGGCGTCGAGGGGACGTGTTCGGCGACCAGGCGGCCCGAGGCCTCCGCCCCGTACCCACGACCACGGTCCACGCCGTAGGCCACCGCAGCCACCCCGATACCGAAGACGGCAAGCGCGGCCCCGGCCACGGCGGGGGACGTGACACCGAAGCCCGCGGCGAGGGCGAGCCCACCGATCCAGGCGCCACCGGCGTTGGCGAGGTTGAAGGCGGCCTGGTTGGCGGAGGAGGCGAGGGAGGGCGCGGCGGCGGCCTTCTCCATGACCATCAACTGCAGGGGCGACCCCGTCGTGAACGCGGCCATCCCGAGCAGCGTCACCCCGACGGCCGCACTCCACTCGGCCCGCATGAGGACGGGGAAGAGGAGCAGGACGAGGACGAGCGCACCGAGGCCGCCGAAGAGGGTGCCGCGCAGGGAGTGGTCGGCGAGCCGCCCGCCGAGCAGGTTCCCCGCGGTCGCGCCGACGCCGAAGAGGGCGAGCAGCAGCGTGACGCTGGCCTCGGCGAACCCGGCGGAGTCGGTGAGCATGGGGGTGACGTAGCTGTAGGCGGCGAAGAGGGCGCCGAAGCCCGCGACGGTCGTACCGAGGGCGAGCCAGACGGGCAGCGAGCCGAGGGCGCGCAGCTCCCCGCGGAGCCCGGCGTTCTCGCCGTGGCCGTGGTCGGCGGGCACGAGGAGCGCGAGCGCGGCGATGGCGGCGAGCCCGATGGCGCTGACGGCGAGGAAGGTGGCGCGCCATCCGAGCTGCTGGCCCATGAGGGTGGCGACGGGCACGCCGACGACGTTGGCGACGGTGAGGCCGAGGAACATCAGGGACACGGACCGCGCCTTGCGCTCGGGCCCGACGAGCCCGGTGGCGACGACCGCGCCGACGCCGAAGAACGCGCCGTGCGGAAGGCCGCTCAGGAAGCGGGCGGCCATCAGCCAGTGGTAGTCGGGCGCGGCGGCGGACACCGCGTTGCCGACGACGAAGAGGGCCATCAGGCCGATGAGGACGCGGCGCCGGGGCAGCTTCGCGGTGACGGCGGCGAGCAGCGGGGCGCCGATGACGACGCCGAGGGCGTACGCGGAGACGAGGTGCCCGGCGGTGGGGATGGATATGTGCAGGTCGTCCGCGACGTTGGGGAGCAGCCCCATCATCACGAACTCGGTGGTGCCGATGCCGAAGGCGCCCACGGCGAGGGCGAGCAGGGCCAGGGGCATGAGGGACGTACCTTCCAGGGGGACGGGGGCGCGAGACGGCGGACGCATGGGATTCGGCTCCGTACAGTCACTCGGTACGAAGCCGAACCCATAAGTTTACCGTCGAAACAAAGGCTCCCGGCCCGAGTATTCCGCGAGGTTAAGGACGGGTGACCGTCAGAGGTCGACGCTCGCGGCCACCGGCAGGTGGTCGCTGCCCGTTTCCGGCAGGGTCCAGGAGGACACCGGCTCGACACCCTTGACCAGGATCTGGTCGATGCGGGCCATCGGGAACGAGGCGGGCCAGCTGAAGCCGAACCCGTCGCCCGCGGCGCCCTGCGTGGAGCGCAGCTGGGAGGTGACGGCGTTCAGCGCGCGGTCGTTCATCGTGCCGTTCAGGTCGCCGAGCAGCACGACCTTGTCGAGCCGCTCGTCGCCGATGGCCTCGCCGAGCGCGTCGGCGCTGTCGTCGCGCTGCCCGGCCGTGAAGCCTGCGTCGAGCTTGACCCGCACCGACGGCAGGTGCGCCACGTACACGGCGACCTGTCCCTTGGGTGTGTCGACGGTGGTGCGCATCGCGCGCGTCCAGCCGAGCTTGATGTCGACGGGCTTGGTGCCGGTCAGCGGGTACTTGCTCCAGACGCCGACGGTGCCCTGCACCGAGTGGTACTTGTACGTGCCGGCGAGCGCCTTCTCGTACGTGGGCACGGCGGAGGCGGTGAGTTCCTCCAGGGCGACGACGTCCGCGCCGGACGCGGCGACGTCGCGGGCGGTGCCGGACGGGTCGGGGTTGTCGGCGTTCACGTTGTGGGTGGCGACGGTCAGGTCGCCGCCGCTGCCGGACTTGTCGGTGATGAGGCCGCCGAAGGCGCTGAACCAGACGGCGACCGGCAGCACGAGCGCGATCAGGGCCGTCGCGGACTTGCGGACGACGGCGATGACGAGCAGGACCGGTACGAACACGCCGAGCCAGGGCAGGAAGGTCTCGGTGAGGCTGCCGAGGTTGCCGACGCCGTTGGGGATCTGGGCGTGCAGCAGCATCACGAGACCGATGAGGACCGCGATCCCCGCCGTGATCAGCCCGCGTCGCCAGATGCCGGGGTCGCCCCGCCATCCGTCGACCAGGCGTCGCAGTCGCGAACCCTGGCGCTCGGGCTCCGAGCCGCCGCTGTCCGTCTCCGCCTTGTACGCCTGCGCCATACTCTCGTCGCCTCACTGACTGCCGTGCACACCGTCTCCCCGCCCCTGCACCCTAGGCGATGATCGCGTGTCTGCTCCGCCGTCCGGTGACGGCCGTACGGGCACGAGGACGACCGGGCGGGCTCGCGAGGTTCCGGATGTGTGCGCGAGGCACGGCCTCTGTGACGAAACGCGCACATCGTCCATGGGGCGTTGCGTACGCGGCCGGTGGGGGGCAAGAGGCGTACGGCCGCGGCGAGGGTGGCGAACGCCACGCGCGCGGCCGGGGGTTCACTCCGCGGGCCGCAGCCCTTCGAGGACCAGGTCGACGATGCGCTCCGGCAGGTCCTCGTCCAGCGGGTCGTCGGGGCGCAGCACGCTGCGTACCAGCATGGGGCCGACGAACAGCTCGTTGGCGAGCACGATGTCGACGTCGGCGCGGAGTTCGCCGGTCTCCACGCCGCGGCGCAGCACCTCGTAGGAGATGCGGCGCTGCGGGTCGATGACCATCTTGTGGTAGGCCTCCCACAGCTTCGGGAGGCTCTTCATCTGCGCGAAGACGTTGTGCAGGATCGCGGACGAGCGCATGTTGAGGCCGCGGCGGCGGATGTGTTCGACGAGGACGACGAGGTCGTCGCGCATGGAGGTGCCGGGGAGTTCGGCGGGGGGTTCCTCCAGGGTGCGCAGGACGTCGACGAACAGGGCCTCCTTGCCGCTCCAGCGGCGGTAGATGGTGGCCTTGCCCACCCCCGCGGTGCGGGCGACGCGCTCGATGGACAGTTCCGCGAGGGGTACGCCGTCCTCGATGAGCTTGATGACGCCCTCGATGATCGCGCGCTCCACCGCCTCGCTCCGGGGACGGCCCCTGACACCCGCGCCCTTGACGGCGACGCCGTCCCCCTTGCCGGTGTGGCCCTGCTCCACGATGTTCGACTCCTCTGCGGTCTGCGTCCCCGCATTCTCCCTGGTCCCCGCCGCGGGGCCAGGGGCACCACCGCCGTAGCGGCACCGTCGGCCTGGGCTGTGCCCACCCGTTCCGCCCTCTGGGCGGCCCAGCTGCCCACAGTGGTACCGGCGATGGAGCCCCTCAGTGGTCGGCGCCCACCCGGTCAGGGGCCGGAGCGTCCGCAGAGGTCACCGGCTCCTTGGGCGGCTTGCCCGGCAAGTACAGGGACACGACGAGCACGCCCACCAGGGCGACCCCCGCGCCGCACAGCGCGGTGATGTGCATGGCGTGCAGGAACGAGTCGTTGGCCGCGGAGACCAGCGCCTCCCCCCGCCCGCCGAGCCGCCCGGCCACCCCGAGCGTCGCCTCGATGGACTCCCCCGCGGTGTGCCGCGCCCCGGGCGGCAGCACCTTGAGCTCGTCCTCGACGCCCCCGCGGTAGGCCGCGGAGAGGACGGACCCGAGCACGGCGATGCCGAGCGCCCCGCCGACCTGCCGGAAGGTGTTGCTGAGGGCGGACGCGGAGCCCGCCTTCTCGCGGGGCAGGGCCTGCATGATGACCACGCTGGTGGGCGTCATGATGTGCGCCATGCCCGCGCCCATGAAGAAGAAGATGACCTCCAGGACCCAGATGGGCGTGTCGGCGTCGAGGAGGGTGAAGGCGACCAGGGTGAGGGTGATCACCGTGAGGCCGCCGGCGCAGACGGCCCGCACCCCGAAGCGGTCGACGACGAGCCGGGCGCGCGGCGCGAAGATCAGCTGGGCGACGGCGAGCGGCAGCATGAGCAGGCCGGTCTCGAGCGGCGAGTACCCGCGCACGCTCTGGGTGTAGAAGACGGCGAAGAACGTGACGCCCATCAGCGCGAAGAAGACGAGCGCGATGGCGGTGATGGCCGCGGAGAAGACGCGGTTCTTGAAGTACGAGATGTCGATCGACGGGTGGTCGCTGCGCTTCTCGTACCAGACGAAGCCGACGAGCACGGCCAGGCCCGCGAGGATCGTGGCGAGGGCCGTGGGGTCGGTGAAGTCGGCGAGCTGGCCGCCCTTGATGATGCCGTAGACGAGCAGGACCAGGCCGATGACGGAGAGGACGACGCCGACGAGGTCGATGCGGCCGGGCTTCGGGTCCTTGGAGTCGGGGACGAGCACGATCATCAGGCCGATGGCGACGATCACGATCGGCACGTTGATGAGGAAGACCGAGCCCCACCAGAAGTGGTCGAGAAGGACCCCGCCGGTGATGGGCCCGATCGCGACGGCGAGGCCGACGCCCGCGGCCCAGATGCCGATGGCCTTGGGCTGCTCCTCGCGCTCGAAGACGTGCATGAGGACGGCGAGGGTCGCGGGCATCACGAAGGCGGCGCCGAGCCCCATCAGGCCGCGGAAGCCGATGAGTTCGGCGGGCGATCCCGACTGGGCGGCGAGCGCGGAGCCGATGCCGAAGACAGCGAGCCCGGCGAGCAGCACCTTCTTGCGGCCGAGGCGGTCGCCGAGCAGGCCCGCGGTGAAGAGCAGTCCGGCGAAGACGAGCGTGTAGGAGTTGATGGCCCACTCGAGCTCGCCCTGGGTGGCGCCGAGGCCGGTGGGCTCGGGGGTCGAGATCGTCTTGATGGCGACGTTCAGGATCGAGTTGTCCAGGACGACGATGAGCAGGCTGAGCATGAGGACGCCGAGGATCGCCCAGCGACGGCGGTGCACCGCCTCCGGTATCCGGGGCGCGTCGGGGACGGCAGGTGTTGTCATGCGCTCCACCCTAGGCCCATTTCGATACGAGACCGTCTCGTATTGGAAGGGATGGAGAAGGGATGGGGAAGGCTTTACGCGCTCTTTCCCGGTCCATCATGTGGAATCTTTCCGTCCACCCCCCGGAACCAGAGCCTCCGCGCCCCTGTGCCCCGCCGCGTCCACAGCCGGGCCGGAATTGGCCGAAAGAACACCCCCTAGCCTCCGGGCGGCACGCGATGCCACCATGGACGTGATCCGGGGACGCCGTCAGGGCGCCTCGAGACGACAGAAGGAGCCGTTGCGATGACGCAGCTTTCGGCTGCCCAGAGCCCCGCCCCCAAGGAGCGGACCTCCGACAGCAGCAAGGCGCTGTACGGCGGCAAGGGCACACGCCGCATCACCGTCCGCGACATCACCGCCGCCAAGGAGCGCGGCGAGAAGTGGCCCATGCTCACCGCGTACGACGCGATGACCGCGTCCGTCTTCGACGAGGCCGGGATCCCGGTCATGCTCGTGGGCGACTCGGCGGGCAACTGCCACCTGGGGTACGAGACGACCGTGCCCGTGACCCTCGACGAGATGGCCGTCCTGTCCGCGGCCGTCGTGCGCGGCACGAGCCGCGCCCTGATCGTCGCCGACCTGCCCTTCGGTTCGTACCAGGAGGGCCCCGTCCAGGCACTCAGGTCCGCCACCCGCCTGGTCAAGGAGGCCGGTGTGGGCGCGGTGAAGCTGGAGGGCGGTGAGCGCTCGCTGGCCCAGACCGAGCTGCTCGTCAGCTCCGGCATCCCCGTCATGTCCCACCTGGGCCTGACCCCGCAGTCCGTGAACACCATGGGCTACCGCGTCCAGGGCCGCGGCGAGGAGGCGGCCCAGCAACTGCTGCGCGACGCTAAGTCGGCCGAGGCCGCGGGCGCCTTCGCGGTGGTGCTCGAACTCGTACCGGCCGAGCTGGCCGCCGAGGTCACCCGGTCGCTGCACATCCCGACCGTGGGCATCGGCGCGGGCTCCGACTGCGACGCCCAGGTCCTGGTGTGGACCGACATGCTGGGCCTGACCGGAGGCAAGATGCCGCGCTTCGTGAAGCAGTACGCGAACCTGCGCGGCGTCATGGGCGACGCCGCGAAGGCGTTCGCCGAGGACGTGGTGGGCGGCGCGTTCCCGGCCGCGGAGCACGCGGTCCACTGACGCCCTGGTCGCGGCCCGGGGGGCACGTCGTGCCCC